>JAFVQV010000041.1 GCA_017504645.1 Clostridia bacterium
ACCGCCATCATGGCACCTCGCCGTGCCGCCTGCAGGCCATAACTTTGCACAATAGGACGCAGTGTGGCGTCCAACTTTACAAAAAGTACCAACAACAATATCAGTATCGCCAATAGCAAACAGCCAATCCGTCGACGGCGGATCCTTTCCCGTTTCCCCAACACCTTGCGCACGGCGATCCCTCCAAACGTAACGTGACCCCATAGGATCTCCTTTTATCCTATGGGGTCACGCTTTGTCCGGTTACTTAGAGTTTTTCGTTGCGGGAAAGAAGTGCTAAAAAGGCCTTGTGCGCCATATACACATCAGTCTTAGACACCACTTCAAAGGGAGCATGCATGGACAGTACCGGCACGCCCAAGTCCACCGTGTTCACGTCAAGATTGGCAATGTATTTTGCCACCGTTCCGCCACCGCCCAGATCTACGCGGCCCAGCTCACCCGCCTGCCACAGCACGGCATTATCCTCCATATTACGGCGGAAAAATGCCATCAGCTCCGCAGAGGCATCCGAGGTACCGGATTTGCCGCGAGAACCGGTATACTTGGTAAGCACTACACCACGATTGAGGAAGGCACAGTTGCGCTGCTCCACCGTTTCGGGATATAACGGATCAAAGGCCACATTCACATCCGCGGACAGGCACAAGGAATTTTGCAACACGTGACGACCTTCCACGCCGAAAGCAGCGGCAATGTCGTCGATGAAATACGGCAGAAAGGCCGACTGCATGCCCGTGTTGCCGTCGGAGCCGATCTCTTCTTTATCTGCCAGCACGGTGATCGCCGTATAGGCAGGCTTTTCCAGTGCAAACAGGGCGGTCAAAGCCGGATAGGCACACACACGATCGTCGTGGCCGTAGGCACCAATCATACTGCGGTCAAAGCCCACATCGCGAGCGCTGTAGGCAGGTACCGCTTCCAGTTCTGCTGATAGGAAGTCCGCCTCCACGATGCCGTATTTTTCAAACAGGATATTGAGAATGTTCAGCTTAACGGAATCGCTTTCCTCCCCGTCCTTAAAAGGGCGGGAACCAATCAGGATGTTCAGGTCCTCACCGCGGACGATCTCGTTGGCGGGGCGTTTCATCTGGTCGGCCGCCAAATGGGGCAGCAGATCGGTCACGCAAAATACCGGATCCTCTGCCTTATCACCGATAGACACAGTCACCGTGGTTCCATCTTTTTTCACGATGACACCATGCAGAGACAGCGGCATGGCAACCCACTGGTATTTTTTGATGCCACCGTAGTAGTGGGTATCAAAATACGCCAGGTCGTGGTCGTCGTAAAGCGGATTGGGTTTCAGATCCAGACGAGGTGAATCGATGTGTGCCGCTGCAATGGAGACACCCTCTTCAATAGGATTGGTGCCGATGACCGCCAGCAACAGAGATTTGCCGCGGTTGTTGTAATACACCTTGTCACCGGGTACCAGCTTATCCTTGCGGTCAAAGGGACGAAAGCCGCGCTTTTCCGCCAATACGATAGCGGCATCCACCGCCTCGCGCTCGGTCTTGGCATCGTCCAGATATTGCTTATACCCCACGCAGTACGCATCCGCTTCCTGCATTTGTTCCGTCGTTAAAACCTCAACGGCATTTTTTGGGGAATAGCACAGCTGTTCTTTCAACTGTTCGATCTTTGTTTTTTCTGACATGATAAGTACCTCCTTATGGAATCTCATATAGAGTTTGATACATTTTTTGCGCGTTTAGTACGCGAACCACATATTCCCGTGTTTCAGGAAAGGGAATCGTATGCAACGTCTTTCCGTCCTCTGAATAAGCGCTGTCCTCCAGCCATCGACCAACATTGCCGATTCCCGCGTTGTACGCCGCCAACACGGTTTCGATGTTATCAAATTCACCACACAAGATTTGCAATATCTTGGCACCGCAGCGAATGTTGGTTTCGGGATCGAACACGTCACCGTTTTCCTCGCCCAGCTTTGTCAGCACCCACTCAAAAGTACTGTCCGTTATCTGCATAAGTCCCTTCGCTCCTGCCGAGGAGACCGCCTCAGGCTGAAACCGACTTTCGGTATAAATCACGCCGTAGATCAGCGATGGCGTGAGATCAAATTCTTTGGAGTATTGCTCTACTAATTCCGTGTAAGTAAGCGGATATGCCATTTGCGTATAACGGCGATATCCAATCCGCAGCAACGGAACGGCAATGACGATCACCAACAGGAGAATAAGCCCATCTATTAGCAAGCGTTTCCATCGGCTATTCACACCATCGCCCCCTCCATTGCTCCCACAAAGACTGCACCTGCTCACGCAATACTGCGCGGTCATCGGTGTTCCAAACGGTGTGGGTGGCGTGATCGGCATAATACGCCTCATCCGGCTGTGCGCGCATGCGGGTCTGTGCCTGCTCCTCGGTCAATCCGTCACGAACGCAAATGCGTTGTAACCGCACCTGTGGCGGTGCCAAGACTGCCACCGTTACATCACAGATCGAGTCCAAGCCCGCCTGAAACAGCAGCGGCGCGTCGATTACCGCAACGGCTTTACCTTGGGCCTGCGCGCACACCAGTGCTTCCTCGGTCATGCGGATCACCGCCGGGTGTACGATACGATTAAGCAGCTGCGTCTGTTCAGGGGACGAAAACGCCACGGCCGCCAATGCCTTTCGGTTAAGAGTACCATCCGAGTTTAAGATGGATTCAGAAAAATGATGTGCCAACGCATCCAAGCAAAGAGAGCCCTTTTCTACTGCGCGACGGGAAAGTACATCTGCATCAATGATTGCACAACCTTGCTCGGCAAACACTCGTGCTGCCTCGCTTTTTCCTGCGCCGGTAGGGCCGGTCAGGCCCACCACAAACAGTTTAGCCAAGATCGACCACCTCGAATCCCGCTGCACGCAATAATCGGTTATACACCGCGAGCCCCACGCCCTCCGGTGATGGGCAGGCGGTATACGCCACACGCACGCCCTGTTCGTCCAATCGGCGCAGCGCGTCAAACAGACGGTGCGCCTGTTGTGCGGCGTCGTGGCGACTGCCGTAGGTCAAGTACGGAACCGTCAATTCCTGCTCCTCACCGTCAAAGCAAAGGGCTGCCACGCCATCATCTGCGTGGGCGTTCACATACGCCGCATATGCCGTAGGCGTTCCTTTTACCAGGATCACCCGTGCAGAGGGCGCATAATGCTTATATTTCATGCCGGGAGAGGCGGCAGTCGCCCCCTCTGCCAGTTGGTTGAGCACGGCGTCGTCGATCTCCACATCGCCCACGACCGATTGCAGCATTTCCACCGTCACAGCACCCGGGCGAAGCAGCCGTACCCTCTCTCCACTCACATCGATAACCGTAGATTCCACACCCACAGCGCAATCCCCGCCGTCTACAATAGCGGCGATGCGCCCGTCCATATCTTCGACTACGCGACGAGCATTGGTAGGGCTGGGAATACCGGAGCGATTGGCAGACGGCGCTGCCAACGGACAACCGGATAACTCGATCAACCGCCGCCCTACCGGGTGGGATGGCATGCGCACCGCCACCGTGTCAAGACCGGCACTGACTTCTTGCGGAATACAGTCGGCTTTTTTAAAGATCATCGTTAACGGCCCCGGCCAAAAGGCATTCGCTAAGGCCTTTGCCTGTTCGGGTATTTCCGTTACCAACGAAGACAACTGTTGCATTTGGGCAATATGAACGATCAAGGGGTTGTCCATGGGACGCCCTTTGGCAACAAAAATCGAGGCCACGGCAGTGCCGTTCAGCGCATCGGCCGCCAAGCCGTATACCGTTTCGGTTGGAATACCCACCAATTTGCCGTCACGTAGTAGCGTGGCTGCTTTGTGCAGATCCTCTTCCCGATCGGTTAAAAGCCATGTTTGCATACTTACTTATCCTTTTTGCAGTTTTTCAGCTCGATCAGCGGTAATCAGGGCATCAACAATCTCGTCCAGATCACCGTTTAAGATGGAGTCGATCTTATACAGTGTCAACCCAATGCGGTGATCCGTCACGCGGCCTTGGGGAAAATTGTATGTACGAATACGCTCGCTTCGATCACCGGTTCCCACCTGTGCACGACGGTCGGCGGCAATGGCCGACTGCTGTTCCTGCTGTTTACATTCCAGTAAGCGGGAACGCAGCACCCGCATCGCTTTATACTTGTTCTTGTGCTGACTGCGCTCATCCTGACATTCCACCACCATGCCGGTAGGCAGGTGAGTGATGCGGATGGCGGATTCGGTCTTGTTAATGTGCTGACCTCCGGCGCCGCTGGAACGGTAGGTATCGATCTGCAAATCGGCAGGGTCAATATCCACTTCCACATCCTCTGCCTCAGGCAACACCGCCACGGTAGCGGTGGAGGTATGGATACGCCCGCCTGCTTCGGTTTCGGGCACTCGTTGCACGCGGTGAACACCGCTTTCGAACTTCAAGCGGCTGTATGCACCATCGCCGGTAATCATGAAGATGACTTCTTTAAAACCGCCCAACTCCGTTTCGTTCACACCCACAAGTTCGATCTGGTAGTGACGAGCTTGGGCGTACAAAGAGTACATGCGGTACAGCGCTGCCGCAAACAACGCCGACTCCTCCCCGCCCGCACCGGCGCGGATTTCCACAATCACATTGCGTTCATCGTTGGGATCTCGCGGAAGCAGCAAGATTTTCAGTTCTTCGGAAAATACCTCAGCGGCAGCACGGGATTCTTTCAGTTCTTCCTCCGCTAACTGACGCAATTCGCGATCGCTTTCACCCTCTAATAGTTGACGCGCTTCAGCCTCTCGCTGACACGCAGCAGCATATTCTCGATATTTTTGAACGATAGGCTCCAAATAGCGGCTTTCTTTCATCAAATCGCGGTACAATATAGGATTAGACACCACTGACGGGTCGCACAACCGCGCCATGACTTCCTCGTACCGCTTTTCAACTTCTTTTAAACGAGTTAACATATCCTTCTCCTTTACCGTAATACTGGCAAAGAAACCGCTACTGTTCCCCTTCTTCCCGCTGAATGTCACGGATATTTTTCTCCGCTTTTACGCGAGGAATCATCATTTCGTGCCCGCAGGTTTCGCAATGCAGGCGAAAATCCATACCGATGCGCAGCACCCGAAAACGGTTGCCGCCGCAAGGGTGAGACTTTTTCATAGTAAGAATATCACCCAAACGAACGTCCACGAGCACACCTTCCTTCCAACACATAGCAGTATATCACATTCCCTCCGCTTTCGCAAGTAATAACAGCAGGATGGAATGATGAAAAAAGGTTTACTTTTTTTACCGTAGGAAGTATACTGAAACCGTAATCACAAGAAAGTGAGGAATACTGTCAAATGAAGATCTGTATCATTCAGCCGCCGTATTCCACCGACTATTCAAAATCACCCAAGCAGTTTTAGGCAGGGC
>JAFVQV010000042.1 GCA_017504645.1 Clostridia bacterium
AGATGCGCTCGTCCAAGTTGAACTTCAGATCCACATACTTTCTATTGACCGTTTCCCCATCCACCGTTTCCGTTGCACGGCGTTTTCTGCCGAAAGCACAGAACACAGGGATCGTGCCAAAATCGTACAGATGATGATAGACCGGCGGGATGCCCAGAGAGGCCATGGAGGTAAAGTAGGCGCTGCCGTGGAAGGGGCTGATCTCCAGCAGGAAGCCGGGGATCAACCCAAAATAGTCCAGCGTTTTCAGAAGCCATACCACAAATTTCAGCACAACGCCGGGGATCATGGCAAGCAGTCCCGCCGTGTTGTCCGTGTTGGAATCCAGCGGCGTGTTCTTGGCCTCCTCCACCTGCACGTTAAACTTGCGATAGACATCCTCTGCCGTGTCGGCGGGGTGCAGATGCGCCTTGATGACCGTGTCGGGAGAGGAGAGGGCCAGTTCCTTTTTCACCGTCATGCTGAGGACAATGTCCTCACCGCGGGAATACACCTTCTGTCCCGCCACGAAGCGGTTCAGCGCCGGATATTTGGCGATCGTCCGCACATAGGCGGCAATGATCACATGGCTGATACCAAAGCCCTGCAGTCCCTCCTGCCGCTTACGGCGCACATATTTCTCCAGTTCCGTGATCTCCACAGATTCAGAGAAGAGGTTGTTCGCGCCGGTACGGTTGACCATGATGTAGGGGGAAATGCGGTCAATGGCAGGGGTAGAACGAATGAGCCGCCCGTCGGCGCGGTCACCCCATGTGGGGTGGTAGTGCCCATCGTCATGGACTTTAACAGCAAAGGTCAGAACCACCAGCGCCAAAATCAGCAGATAGGCAGGCAGGACAGGCCAAAAGGCCTGCACACGATACTGGACAACACCCGCTGCCGCCAAGCTCAGCAGTGCAAGCACCAGCAGCCAATACCGATGGAGCCGCCCGCTGATAATGACCGTATAGACTACGCAGAACAGCAGGGCGCACAGGCAAATTGCCACGCAAAGGAGCGCCTGCCCCTCCGCCATAACGATTCCCTGCCACGCGGCACAGATGCCCATGAGCCAAACGGGGAGGGCGGTTTTATAGAGCATTTCCTTTCCTGCAAGGAGGGCGATCAAGGCAAACAGCACCGCAGCCACCACAGGCCACACGATCTGCCGCCATACACCAACACCGTCGATCCCCGCAAATACGCAGATACGCACAACGGCAGAGGCCAGCAGGAGCGCTGCCGTCAGCCATGCCGCAGGATGCTTCCTCTCAATATATAAGTGGTTTCGCTTTTTCATTTTTCTCCGCCTTTTTATTGTGATTTGAGGTTATTTTCTCACATTTTCACCCATTCGTCAATCCGTTAACTTCTTTATTAAGATCATTGCGAACAAGGCGATAGACGGTTGCCGCCAGAGGAACGCCCAAAAGCATACCGAGAACACCCATGACACCGCCGCCCACAGTGACGGCAGCCAGCACCCAAATAGTGGGCAATCCAAGAGAGGAGCCCACCACGCGGGGATAGATGATGTTGCCCTCCAGCTGCTGAAGCACCACAAGGAAAATGAGGAAAATCAGCGCCTTCATAGGCAACTCCATCAGAATAATAAACGCACCAATACCACCGCCGATATACGCGCCTGCAACGGGGATCAAGGCGGTAAAGGCGATCACCGCACCGATCATCACCGCATAAGGGAGCTTAAGGAGCAGCATACCTGCCGTACATAAGCCGCCGAGGATCACCGCCTCCACGCACTGCCCAACCACATACTTGTGGAAGCAATCGTTCACCATATGGAGGACGTAGCGGATTTTGTCCATCCAAGTATCTTTCAAATACCGCTTGCCCAGCCGGGCAAACTGATTTGTCAGTTTTTCTTTTCCTGCAAGAATATAGATGGCAAAAATAACGCTCAGCAGCGCCGTGACAATACCGGAGAACACGGAGGATACAGAGGCGATGATCACTTCCGCAGCGCCGCCAATACCGGTGGTCACCACCTCAAGGATCTGATTGAACCGCGCCTGCCAATCGACTTGGGCAAGGGTGTCAAGAACGTTTTCGGGAATAACGCCGTTGGCTCGTCCCCATGCAACGACCTTCCGCGCTGCATCAGGAACTTCTGCGAGGAGCAACTGCACGCAGGAGACAAGCTGAGGAACGATGAGATAAATGACCAGTGCCACTACGGCAATCAAGGTCACAAATGCCGCCACCATGCAGACGGGTCTGCGGCTTTTCACCACGGCATTCTTCCTTGATTTTGGAAAGTAGTGCTTCTCATAAACACTCATTAAAATGTTGACGAGGTAGGCCACCACAAAGCCGATAAACAGCGGCGCTGCGGCGCGGAGCGCTACCGAGAGGAGATTTGCTGCCGAGGGCCAATAATGCACACATAGATACAGGAGAAAGATGCTGACGACTACCTTTAGGCAGGTCTGCCATTTCAGTTTCATTCTGCACTGCTCTCCTTCTCTTTTTCATTCCCGCCCCAGATGGCGGCGATCATGTCGCACACTGCATCGACGATGAGTCCGATGGCGGTAAACATCCACAGCACTGCCGTGGAGCTAAAGGGACTGGTGATGATGACAACACCGCAAAGGAGAGAAATCGCAGCACTGATCAGTGCCAAGAACCATCTCTTTCGCTTTAGGCGCAGCATATCCGCCGTCCACTGCACCTTTCTCAGACCCACAAACAGGATCACAACACCGTAGAGCAGCGTCAGCACAGGGAAGGTGGCAACGAACCAATGGGAACGGAAGGCGCAAAATGCGCCGACCAGCACCTTAGCCAAACCTGTTGCCAACAGTTGCTTTGCCGCAGCCTCCTCTGCCCCTGTGCGGAAGTATTTCACAATATTTGCCAAGCCCCAGAGCATCATCACAATACCGAAAGCAATGATAATCCCCGAGGTAAATCCAACAGGATCGATCAAGAGCAAAATACCGATCAACAACTCAATAAGACCCATCAAGGTCCCGCTCAAGCTTCTTTTTAGTGAATTCATCTTTGTTCCTCCATTTTTCTAACTTTTTCAAGCCCGCTCTTCACGGGCAGAACGTGCTGTGTACCCTGTCACACCCAGGATCGTTTCTCCATCGATCTGCAAGGGTGTGGGACAATCAAATTCCACGGCGATCTCATGTCCCGTATGGATGGTCACCATGTTTTTATGCTTTACATGAGTGCCGTTAAAGATCCCAGGCAAGGCACAGAGAGTACGCAATCTTCCCGCGCTGTGAAGCACCATGAGGGACAGCGTTTTCTCTACATTCCCCCTATCCTGTTGGGGTGCAGGCATCATTCCGCCGCCATAGTACTTTCCGTGCATGGTGGGGGCGATCCACACTTTGTCGTATGTATACCGCTGTCCGTCCACTGTCACCGTGGCTCTTCGCGGCGCAAAGCGGAACAGCAAACTCTTAATGGCGATGGCGGTATAATTGACCTTTTCGTCGGACTTCTCGCGGAGCTTGTCCCCTTCCTCGCAGCAGTAGCCATCGAGGCCAAAACCTACGCCGTTAATAAAGCGGTAGGTTTTCCCCTCCACCTCCACGGTAGGCAGATTTTTTAGCTGCTCCGTCACAGGAAAGGGGTCGGCATAGGGCTTCTTACCAAATTCGCGGGCGAAGTCGTTGCCTGTGCCGATGGGGAAATAGAGGATCTCGGGCTGGATCTCCAGCCCCGCCGTATCATTAGCAAAGCGGTTCAACGTGCCATCACCCCCTGCAACGATAAGGTAGTCATCGGTGCTCATCCCACTGAGAAAGGCAGCATAATTGGTGACCTTCGTCATATCGAAGAATCGTTTTCCATTGGGAAAGGCGACGTCCAGCATTTTGGCATCTTCTTCCCCCTCTCCGTTTCCGCAGAGAGGATTATACAATACATAAAAATCTCCCATAGCTTATACTGCCCTCACTTTTTCTTTTGTTTGAATCAGCGGGTGCTTTCCCTTGTCTAACAGGAACAGCACACAGGCGGCAAATGCACCCGCCGTCTCCAGCAGCATATCCCGCATGGTGTCGTGGAGACCCACATCGAT
>JAFVQV010000043.1 GCA_017504645.1 Clostridia bacterium
CCCGAACCAATGGTTCGGGGCTCTTACTTTCCAATAGTTATTTATCCGTGGAAGCCTCTTTGCGAATAACGTCGTGCGCGCCACCCTCTACGATACTCACAGCGGAAACCAACGTGATCTTGGCTTTTTCCTGCAGTTCGGGAATGGACAAAGCACCGCAGTTGCACATGGTGGATTTTACCTTGCTGAGGGACAAACGCACATTATCCTTCAAGCGACCCGCGTAGGGCACATAGGAATCCACACCCTCTTCAAAGGACAGCTTCTTGTCGCCACCCAGATCGTACCGCTGCCAGTTACGCGCGCGGTTGGAGCCCTCGCCCCAATACTCTTTTACATAGCTGCCGTTGATGTTCAGCTTGTTGGTGGGACTTTCGTCAAATCGAGCAAAATAGCGACCCAGCATGAGGAAGTCCGCGCCCATGGCCAACGCCAGCGTCATGTGATGGTCGTACACGATACCACCGTCGGAGCAAACTGGCACATACACACCGGTTTTCTCGTAATATTCGTCACGGGCGGCACACACGTCGATCAACGCGGTAGCCTGTCCGCGACCGATACCCTTGGTCTCACGGGTGATACAGATGGAGCCACCGCCGATACCCACCTTCACGAAGTCGGCACCGCACTCGGCAAGGAACAGAAAGCCTTCCCGATCCACCACGTTACCCGCACCGATCTTCACCGTGTCACCGTATTTGGCGCGCACGAATTCGATAGTGCGTTTCTGCCACTCGGAATAGCCTTCGGAGGAATCGATGCACAGTACATCCGCACCAGCGGCGATCAGAGCGGGGATACGCTCCTCGTAGTCGCGCGTGTTGATGCCGGCGCCTACCACATAGCGCTTCTGCCCATCCAGCAGCTCGTTGGGGTTTTCTTTATGAGAATCGTAATCCTTGCGGAATACCATGTATTTCAGGTTCTGATCGCGATCGATGACCGGCAGCGCGTTCAGCTTGTGATCCCAAATTATGTCGTTGGCTTCTTTCAGCGTCACATCGTCGTAGGCATAGATCAGCGACTCAAAGGGAGTCATAAACTCCGCCACTTTGGTGGAACGGTCCATACGGCTGACACGGTAATCACGGCTGGTTACGATACCCAGCAGCTTGCCGTTTGCCAAACCGTTGTCGGTCACCGCCACGGTGCCATGGCCCGTTCTTTCTTTCAGTGCCAGGACATCCTCCAGCGCCTGATCGGGGCGAATGTTAGAATCGCTCACCACAAAGCCGGCCTTAAACGCCTTGACGCGAGCCACCATAGCCGCCTCGTCTTCGATGGTCTGTGAACCGTAAATGAAGGATACGCCGCCCTCCCGAGCCAGTGCGATGGCAAGCTTCTCACCGGAAACGGATTGCATGATGGCGGAAACCATGGGAATATTTAAAGAAAGAGCAGGCTCTTCCCCTTTCTTAAACTTTACCAGCGGTGTTTTCAGCGAAACATTGGCGGGCACACACTCCGACGAGGAATACCCCGGAACCAGCAGGTATTCGTTAAAAGTATGGGAAACTTCTTCATAGTAAAATGCCATAGATTATGTCCTCCTTCGGTTGTTCACAGTCACATATATTACCTTACATTATATTGAAAAAAGCGGGTCAAGTCAAGATGCGTTTTCCCCTTTTGAGCAGTTTTATGGCTACCTTTTGGGCGTCTTCCGCCACCCTCTCGCAAAAAAACCATAAATCTTTAATTTTCCCTTGACAATCGCGGCTCGGTTGGCTATAATATCATAGCGCGGTTCGGCGCATATGAACCATTAGCTCAGTTGGCAGAGCACCTGACTTTTAATCAGGGTGTCCGGGGTTCGAATCCCCGATGGTTCACCAAAAAGGCTGTTCACACTTTTGTGTGGGCAGTCTTTTTTTGATCGGGGATTCGAACCCTGAGAGGGTCTGAGCGTTAAGAAAACAGTCCGGTGGACTGTTTTTAGCGAGGAGCCGCGAGGCGGGTACCGGAGCGTATGCGAGCGGTCGCCGAGCGGGCTGTCTGCAAGGCATCGCCGCCGCAGACATTCCCCGATGGTTCACCAAAAAGGCTGTTCACACTTTTGTGTGGGCAGTCTTTTTTTTGATCGGGGATTCGAACCCTGAGAGGGTCTGAGCGTTAAGAAAACAGTCCGGTGGACTGTTTTTAGCGAGGAGCCGCGAGACGGGCACCGGAGCGTATGCGAGCGGTCGCCGAGCGGGCTATCTGCAAGGCATCGCCGTCGCAGACATTCCCCGATGGTTCACCAAAAAGCGGCAAGCTATTCAGCCTGCCGCTTTTGTTATTATACCTGCATCTGATAAAACCGATAAAACTCGCCCTTTGCAGCGAGCAACTCTTCATAGGTGCCCAATTCCACGCATTTGCCGTCCTTGATAACCGCCACCTTATCGGCGTTTTTGATGGTGGATAAGCGGTGCGCCACAATAATGGTGGTCTTGCCCTTAGACAGGTTCTCAATCGCTTGCTGAATGTGCTTTTCCGACACCGTATCCAAGGCGCTGGTAGCCTCGTCCAACAGAATGATCTCAGGATCACGGATCATGGCACGGGCAATGGAAATGCGCTGTCGCTGTCCGCCGGACAGTTTGCCGCCATGCTCACCCACCAGCGAATCCAGACCTTGAGGCAAGTCGTTTATCACCTCTCGCAGGCAAGCGGCATCGATAATTTCCTGCAATTGAGCTTCGTTCATGGTACGAGAACCGTAGGTGATATTTTCCCGAATGCTGCCCGCAAACAGCACCGAGGTCTGCGGCACCATGGCGATATGCCGACGATAGCTTTTCAGTTCTACCGCCGCCATGTCTTTCCCGTCGATCAACACCTCACCGTCGGTGGGCCGGTAAAAGCCGGTCATCATATTGACCAGGGTGGATTTACCGCCGCCCGACTCACCCACCAGTGCCACGGTTTCTCCCGCCTTAATAGTCAGATTCAAACCGTTCAGGATGGGGCGCTCATCGTCGTCATAGTGGAAGGAAACATTCCGAAATTCAATATTCCCTTTAACTTCCGGCAGCCGTTCGCGGTGTCCTTCCTGCTCGATCTCAGGAGAACGCAAAATTTCGGTAACGGAGGTGATGGCATCCGATGCCTGCGCAATGACGGGAATTACATTCACCACGTTACTGACATTGGTTAAAAACCGCTCAAAGTATCCGTAAAACAGAGCGATCTCACCCACACTGATCATCCCGTTGGCCGCCAAAAACGCCATAAAGGCAATACCGCCCAGTTGAAACACCTGGGAGGTCAGCCAGTTTCGTACTTCAAATTTGGAGGTCGTCATGTCCAAGGTGTACCCCGTCTTGGAAAAACTGGTAAACTTCCGCGCCATCTTATGCATTTCATAATCTTCAAGAGCATGGGCGCGGGTGACGGGGATAAGCTCGATCATATCCAACACATTGGAACTGATCTCTTCGTTTTGCACGCGGTATTCACGGGTGTTACGCTTGATACGCTCTTTCAGTGGCAAGGTAAGCAGCAAGAACAGCGGCGTACATGCCAGAAAAAACAGCAACAGCTGCCACCGTCCCCGCATCAGCATCACCGCAATGACAACCACCAGGTTGACAACAAAATGGGGAAGCGAAATGGTGAAAAAGCCATACAGTCCTTGGATCGTATCCACATTGTTGAATATCTTGGTTTGAATACGGCCCGAGGACATCCGCTTATTAAAACTGATGGTGAGCGCCTGCAGTTTGGTAACCAAGGCAATGCGCAGCTGCGCCTGCACCGACCGCCGTGTATCGAAGTTGTATTTGCGATACAGCATCTGCATGGGATAATTGACAAGCAGCAGCACTGCTACGATCACCAGATTGGTGGTAACGATCTGCATACGGTTCTCTGCCCCGGCGGCTAACGCATCAATAATATTGGCCACCGCAATGGGCAGGTACATACTGGCGCTCAGCTGCAGTATGCACAACAAGACCGACAGCAAAGTCTTGCCGTAGTGCCCCTTGTAGATCAGTGCCAAACGGCGGATCAAGGATTCCTTCTTCGTCGGAGTGGTATACGCTTTCAGAAACTCGTTTTCCAATTCAATCAAGGTTGCTTCATCCAAAGTTTCGATGTTGTTGATCGGCTTCATTCGTTTCATAAAGCACACATCCTTTGTATGAAGTGCCAAAGCATCTTTGACAATTCACTTGTTAGGAATCTGCCGATGGAAAGCAAATTCCACCTGCATTATAGCTATCCTCCTTAAAAAGTCAATGCTTTTTTAAAATTTAATGAAAAAACCCGTCGCTTTTCGCGACGGGTGTGCAACTCTTCATATTAATTGTTCCAGCATGGCGGTGAAATACGACGGCAGTTCACTGTCAAATTCCATATATTTCCCGGTGCGGGGGTGCATGAATCCGATCACCTTGGCGTGCAGGCACTGCCCCTGCAATCCCGCTTTTTGCACCACTGCGGGCTGTTTTTCGCCGCCGTAGACCGTGTCTCCTGCCACGGGATGTCCCAAATACGCCATGTGAACGCGAATTTGATGGGTTCGACCTGTCTCCAATTTCAGTCGCACATGGGAAAATCCTGCAAAATCCTGCAGTACGGTATAATGAGTAGTGGCATCCTTGGAGCCC
>JAFVQV010000044.1 GCA_017504645.1 Clostridia bacterium
CATGCCCGACAGGCGTTCAATGTCCGCACCGAGGTCGCCGAAATCACGGTCGGCGATCCCCGCGCACCGTTTGATGTGGGTGCCGATGCGGATGCCCTTTTTCTCCAAGGCGGGCAACACGATACCGCCCGCCGCTACCAACGCGGCGGTGATACGGCCGCTGAAATGGCCGCCGCCGCGATAATCCTCACAGCCGTGGTATTTGCAATAAGCCGTATAATCCGCATGGGAGGGCCGCGCTAAAAAGCGCGTGGCAGCATAGTCACCGGAACGGGTATCGCCGTTCGGGATGCGGATACACAGGGGCGTGCCGGTGGTCTTACCCTCAAACACGCCGCTTTCCAACACAAAAGGATCAGCCTCCTGACGGGGCGTGGAAATATCACCCGCAGGACGGCGGCGGGACAAAAGAGTACGGATAACCTCCTCGTCTACGGGCATACCCGGTGCCAATCCGTCAAGCACCGCACCGATGGAGGGGCCGTGACTTTCACCGAACAGGGTCACGGTGAGAGTATTGCCGAACACGTTTTTCATGCCTGTGCCACCTGCCTTATCTGTTGTTCCAATTTCTCAAAGGGAAGGGTTTTAAAGGTAAAGCTGCCCACCTGCGGGACATATACCACCGTAATGGTATCGCCTGCCGCTTTTTTGTCGTGGCGACAGGCGGCGATCAGATCATCCGCCTTGCCTACCAAAGCGGTGGGCAGACCCAATTTCGTCAGTACGGGCAACAGGCGGCGGCGCACCGCCTCGTCACACATGGGCAGCATGCCCAGTGCCACACATTCACCATGGTAGTAGGTGTCCAAGCCATACAGGCTTTCCACCGCGTGTGCCAGCGTGTGACCGAAGTTGAGCACCTTGCGTAGGCCGCCCTCGTGCTCGTCTGCTTCCACAACCTGCTTTTTGATGCGCAGAGAACGCTCGATCACCACATCCAGCAATTCATCCGTCACACCATCCGCCGCTTCCAGCAGGGAAAACAGCTCGTCATCGCTTGTCAGTGCCATCTTCACCGATTCCGCCAAGCCGTTGGCGATCTGTCGGGCAGGCAATGTATGTAACGTGTCGGGATCGATGATAACACCCTTGGGCGGATAGAAGGCGCCCACCAGATTTTTAAAGCCCATGAAATCCACAGCGGTCTTGCCGCCGATGGAGGAGTCTACCTGCGACAGAACCGTGGTGGGAATGTTATAAAAATCAATGCCCCGCATAAACGTGGCAGCGGCAAAGCCCGCCATGTCTCCGATAACACCGCCGCCTACGGCGACTATGCAATCGGTGCGAGTGAAATCGTGCTCTACCAGCGCTTCCAATATCAAACGGTAGGTATCCAGTTGTTTGGAGCGTTCTCCCTGAGGTAGGGTCAGCACCTTACCCCGTGTGCAGGCCATCGCCACGGTGCGGGCATATTCTGCCGGCACCCCATCGTCGGTCACCACCAATACGCGGCGGTCCAGATTCAGGTACTCGCCCGCGCGCTGCAAGGCGCCCCGTTCCAGCACGATATCGTAGGTGCCGCTTGAAGTTTTGACGGGTATCCGCATGGTCGTTCACCTCTGTGTCAGATGTGCAATTCCTTTTCATAGCTGCCCAAAATCTTCAGGTTGTTACAGCAGCCGGAAAGCTCCTCAATCATCGCTTTTCCCTGTTCGCTGCCGATGTTGCCCTCACCCTCGGCGTAGAAATAATAATCCCAGATCAGTTCCTTGGTAGGGCGGCTTTTCAGCGCCAGCAGGTTAAACCCGTGTTCACCGATCACGGAGATGGCACGACCCAAGGAGCCGGCGGCATTTTTCACCGTAAACAGCATCAAAAATCTCTGATCGGCAGGGCTATGCGCCCGCTGTGCGCGGGAAAATACTGCAAAACGGGTGGTGTTGGTATTGCTCTCATTAATGCGCTTTTCCAACAGCTTGAGCCCGAATTTTTCAGCCGCTTCCTCACTGCCGATGGCCGCGATATCGTGCCGACCCGCTTCTGCCACCTGACGGGCGGCGACAGCGGTGTTGACCGCCTCCACGGGCTCAAAGCCGTGCTTGCGTATGTATTCGGCGCATTGGCCCAGTGCCTGGGGGTGGCTGATGACTTGTTTTACCTCATCCAGGGTGGTGCCCTTTACCGCCAGCAGATTCTGCACGATCTCGATCTCGTACACACCCGTCACATACAGCGGACCAAAAAATGCCAGATCCAGCACCTGTCCCACGTCGCCGTTGTGACTGTTTTCCACCGGCAGCAGGGCGCAGTCGCAGTTGCCGGACACCACCGCGTCATAGGCAGACTTGAAATCGCTACACGCCACGGCGGTGGCGTCGGGGAAAACCCGTTCGGCGGCAATGTTGGCAAAGGCACCCTCCACCCCGCTGTACGCCACCCGCATCCCGTCTAGCAGGCGATGCTGAAAGCTCTTGGACAGATCAATGGTGTGCTGCAGGAAATTCACATAGTCGGAGCGGTAATCGTCACAGGCAATGTAGTCGGAATTTCGCTTAAGAATTTCCGCCTCGCGGGCAAAATCGTCCACCGGGACGCCGTGCTCCTTTTTGTACGCTGCCACCATGCGGGCGGCGTCCATCCGCCGTTCAAACAGCCGCGCCATCTCGCGGTCAGTTTCATTGATGATCTGTCTGGCTTTTTCCAGTTGGGTCATAGAACTCCCTCACTTTCGGATACGAATAAAAAAGCCGCACCCTCTCTTGCCTTTGCAGGCATAAGCGGCTGCGGACTGTCCGTTGTCGATACGCCGGATGAACCTGACTGGTTCATGTCCGGCAAGCGGAAGACGGGCAGCCCTTTTTAAAGTAATAAAAATAATACGCCTTAAAGAACATCCCGTTTTCCTCCTTTTTATCAAGATTATAATAAATATTATAGTATTTTTTTCTGCTTGTCAAGGAAAAGTTACATATTTCAACTTTGTAACAAAGGTTGACTGTCGGTTTTGGGGAATGGTATACTTACGGTGAAGTGGTATGAAAGGGGGATTTTGGCATGACACGCCTGCGGGAAGTGTTGCGCATCGAGCAAAAGGATCGCGCCTGTGTGCTGGCATTGGTGCTGCTTACCGTAATTCCCCTTTTGCCCGAATACTGTGCACCGGTGCTGGCGATGGGCTCGCTGGTTGCCGCTTGTCGGGATGCCCGCCTGCGGCGGGATGCTCTGCGCATCGGTACCATCGGCAAACTACTGCTGTTATATATCGCCTACATGGCAGTGGGTATGTTGTATTCCGCTCATCCCCTGAACAGTGCCTCGACGGTGCTTATGTGGCTGGTGATGTTTGCGGGATATCTGACGGTCACCACCGTGGTGTTCAATCGCCGTCGGCTGGAGATCGCGTTGCTGCTCCTTTCGTTAGTGGCCGGTATGGTGGGCTTCATCGCCTGTTGCCAATATATTCTGCGCGACCTACTGGGCGTTCCCCTGCCCAATCAGCTCTGGTTCTCTCTTGACAGCTTGGTGTACCGCTATTTCCCGCTGAATATCAATCTCATGCTGGGCGAGCACCGCGCTGCCGCCACCTTTAACAATCCCAATGTACTGGGAGAATTTTTGGTGATGGTGCTGCCGCTGACTATCTACTACGGCTTCGGCGGACGGCGCACCACCCTGCACCTGATCGGGCGCGCCTGCGTGCTGCTGTCCCTGATGGGGATTGCCGTGTCCTTCTCTCGCGGGGCATATCTGGCGCTGCTATCCATGCTGCTGCTCATCATCGTCACCAATCTGCGCCGCATCACACCGCTGATCCTGTCACTGGTGGCAGCTGCCTCCCTCGTTCCCGAGGTGGTGATCTCTCGCTTTTTAGCCATCGGCAACAGCACCGATGTATCCATCTCCGAACGGTTCGTGGCCTGGGATGTGACCGTGCAAGCCATCATTCAGCAGCCCTTTGTGGGACTGGGGCCGGGGGTATCCAATCTGTGGGAGCTGCTGCAAAACGCGGGCAGTTCCGCCCCTCATTCTCACAATCTGATCTTACAGGTGCTGGTGGAGGGCGGCTTTGTGGCTTTGTTTTTACTGGCACTGGTAGCCACCCGCTTGCTGCAAAGCAGCGTAGAATTGATGGGGCACTCGCCCAAGACCCATTTCCTCGGCGTTTCCTTCATGATCTTCGGCGTGGCGTTCGTGGTATACGGCATGGTGGATTATCCGTTCCTGTGCCCCAAGTTGATCGGCACCTTTCTGATGATACTGGGCTTTGCAGAATCCTGCTTCTCCCTGTATTTACAGCAAGAATGTGTGCCCCTGCGACGCCTGATCCGCCTACCGGCAGGAAAGCCGCAACGCAAGCAGAAAATATAAAAAAAGACGGACGTTCTACGGCGTCCGTCTTTTTTTGCGTGTGCGGGTATCTTGACGGGGTGGGGGCGGCGGTGCTACCAAGCAGTGCTTGCCCGTGCCGATAAGATCGGTGCGACCTGCCTTGCGCAGGGCGTCCAGCACGATCTTACGGTTTTCGGGGCGGAAATATTGCAGCAGTGCCCGTTGCTGTGCCTTTTCCTGCGAAGTACGAGGCACGTACACCGGCTCCATGGTGTACGGGTCCAGCCCCGTATAGAACATACAGGTGGACACCGTGCCGGGGGTGGGATAAAAGTCCTGCACCTGCTCAGGGCGCAGTCCCTCTTTTTTCAAGAACAGAGACAGCTCGATGGCGTCGTTCAGCGTGCTGCCCGGATGGGAGGACATGAGGTAAGGCACCAGATATTGCTGCTTGCCCACGCTATTGGTCAGCTCGTAAAACCGTTTTTTGAACCGCTCGTATACCTCAATGGACGGTTTACCCATGCGTTTGAGCACATTGGAAGAGCAGTGCTCCGGTGCCACCTTCAGTTGCCCGCTGACATGGTGCTGTACCAATTCCTTGAAAAAGGTTTCATCCTTATCGGCAATCAGGTAGTCAAAGCGGATACCCGAACGGACAAACACCTTTTTAATCTTGGGCAACGCCCGCAGCTTACGCAGCAGGGATAGATAATCGCTGTGATCCACCGTGACGGCGGGGCATCGGGTAGGTGCCAAACATTTTTTATCCTTGCACAATCCCCGTTTCAGCTGTCCCTCACAGGAGGGGGCGCGGAAGTTGGCGGTAGGACCGCCCACATCGTGAATGTAGCCCTTGAAGTCGGGCATATCGGTAATGGTCTTGGCCTCCGCCACGACGGATTCGTGACTGCGGCAGCTGATCTGCCGTCCCTGATGATACGCCAGCGAGCAAAAATTGCACGCCCCGTAGCAGCCGCGATTATGAATGATGGAAAATTTCACTTCCTCGATGCCGGGCACGCCGCCCAGAGCCTCGTAGGACGGATGATAATTCCGCATGAACGGCAGTGCATATACCCCGTCCATCTCCTCCGTCGTCAACGGAGGCATGGGCGGATTTTGTACCACGATACGGTCCCCGTGGCGCTGAATCACCGTTTTGCCGCGAACCGCGTCGTGCTCCTCCTGCTGAATACGGCAGGAACGGGCATATTGCTGTTTTCCCTGCTCCGTAGGCTCAGACACTGCCTCAAAGGAGGGACATTCCCGCACAGGACCGGGCTTGTAATCATGCGTTTTGACGGCGTAACAAGTGCCGCGAATATCGGTAAGAGTGCGAATATCCTCCCCGCGGTTTAAACGATCGGCAATCTCGACAATGTGCTTTTCGCCCATGCCGTACATGAGCAGATCGGCGCCCGCATCCAGCAGTACCGAGGGGCGTACGCGGTCATCCCAATAATCGTAGTGGGCAAAGCGGCGCAGAGAAGCCTCCAGCCCGCCGATGGCGATGGGCACCTCCCCAAACAGGCGGCGCAGCTGACGGCAGTACACGATGACCGCCCGATCGGGGCGCCCGCCTGCGCGTCCACCCGCGGTGTAGGCATCGTCACTGCGGGGCTTTTTGGCGGCGGTGTAATGGGCCACCATGGAATCGATGTTGCCGCCGTTTACCAAAAAGGCCAATCGGGGGGTGCCGAAGCGGGTATAATCCCCCTCGCTTTTGGGTTGGGGCAGGATACACACGCGGTATCCCGCGTGCTCCAGTACGCGGGAAATAATAGCCGTGCCGAAAGAGGGGTGATCCACATAAGCATCCCCCGTAACCAGCACGAAATCGGGGCGATCCCAACCTCGCTGCTGCATTTCCTCTTTTGTGATCGGCAAAAACGGCACGGTACATCCTCCCCCGTTACTATCTTGTGTCAAATATACCACATTCCCGTCGTAAAAACAAGGCGGAAAAAGTTGTGGTTAATGCCAAATAAAAGAGCGAATTATGTCATTGACACACTACCGCCCCATTGCTACAATGAAATCAATATAGGAGGTGCTAAACCATGTTTACAGGTACTGTATACAGCAAATACGACCGCCGCCCTCTTGCCGGCATTCCGGTCAGTGACGGGCTGAACATCACTACCACCGATCAGGAAGGTCGGTTCACGCTGGAGGGCTGGGAGCGTGCACATGTGCTGCATGTGGGCGTGCTGACCCGCGGATTTGACGATTGGTTCCTCAACATTGACGGACACGAGGGTGACTACGATTTCTTCATTGACAAGGTAGAGGTAGGATCGGATTTCTGTTTCCTGCACACCTCTGACACGGAGATCGAGGGACGGCGTGTCATTCACTGGATCGATTTTCTGCGGGATAAGGTCAAGGAGGAAAAGCCTGCCTTTTTCATCAACACCGGCGACCTGGCTCGCTACGATGTGCCGCGGCATCTTCTTGTTATGAATTCCGATGTGCTCAACTGCCCCGTGCGGTATACCATCGGCAACCACGACTTCCACGGCAAGGAGTACGGTGAGCAGCTGTACGAAAGCATCTACGGGCCCACCTGGTATTCCTTTGACTGCGGCGATATCCATTTCATCGCCCTGTCCATCGGCGCGGGCGACAAGCCCTCCGGCTATCGGTGGGAGGATCAGTGGATCTGGATGCAGCGGGACCTGGCGCGGATGGACAAATCCAAAAAGGTCATCGTGCTGGATCATACCCATTGTCCCGATGAAACGGGCTTCCACCCCACCATCGGTGAAGTGTCCCTCGACATGAAAAAAGAGGGCGTCATCGCCTGGGTGTTCGGTCATTATCATTCCAACTTCCTCAACGATTACGACGGTATCTGCAATGTTTGTACCGCTCGCCCCGACAGCGGCGGCATCGACTCCTCTGAGGCGGGCGTGCGTAAGCTGAGCATCTCAGGGCACACCTTTTCCTCGGAAATGCTGTACAATATGCCCACGGTACCCCCCTGCGACGAGTATGTGTGGCAGACCGCCCTGGAGGGGCGGGTATCCTATTCCACGCCGCTGGCGGTGGACGGGGATATTCTGGTGGGCACCTTTGACGACGGCTTCCCCAAGCGGTGCGGCGTATACCGCCTCGACAGCGAGACCGGTGCTGTCCGCTGGTATTTCGCCACCGAGAACGGTATTAAAAACAACGTGGCGTACGAGGACGGCAAGGTCTATGTGCAGGATTCCAAGGGCTGGCTGTATTGCCTGCAAGGCGACAACGGCAGCCTGTTGTGGAAGGTCAAGACCCCGCTGACTCGCGCCGAGTTCACCATGAGCGATGTTCTCATCGTAGGCGATCTGCTCGTTACCGGCAAACAGCGCCATGTACATGCCTACAACAAGCAAACGGGCGAATTGGTATGGGAGTACGCCTTCCCTTCTGCCGAGCCCTCCCCCGCCCGCTTTGTGTATGACAAGTACCGCCGCCAGCTGATCGTCAGCGCCCAGTGGCGCGCCATGGCAGCATTGGACATCGATACAGGTGAATGCAAGTGGCAGATCACCGACAAGCCGCTGTGGTTCCGCACCGAGACCCCGCTGGTTACGGAAAACTGGATTTACGCCTGCGGCCTGGATGATATTGCGAAGGTGGACCCCGTCAAGGGCGAAATGGTCAAGGTAGTCAACATCGGCAAGCGCATGGATGTCAGCGGTGCTCCCGTGTTGGACGGCGACACCTTATATTATCCCTCCGCCGCCACCGGCGTCATTGCCGTAGATCCGGAAAGCATGGAATGCCTGCGCACCTTCCCCACCGACAACGCGGTGCTGTTCTCCTCACCCTATTTGTTCGGTGAGATGCAGACGGTGGAGGGTTCGCCGATCATTGACGGTGACGAGCTGATCTTCACCGCCTCCGACGGTAACCTGTGGATCTACGACAAGCATACCGCTCAGGTCAAGCGCAAGATCCACCTGGGTGCTCCGTCCATGGTATCCCCCCTCGTCACGGACGAGGCGCTGATCGTCGCCGACTTCGCGGGACATATCACGAAATTTGCGAGATGACAAAACGGGCTCTGCTTTTCGGCAGGGCCCGTTTTAACGGTTGACTTTTGAGAAAAATTCCACTACAATGAGGGGGAAACGGAGGGATTTCCATGGAAAATATCCTGAAAAAGGCCGGATTTATCTGCGATATGGACGGTGTTATCTACCACGGTAACCGTATTTTGGACGGTGTGGCGGATTTCGTCAATTGGATGATCGACAACGATAAGAAGTTCGTCTTTTTGACAAACAGCGCCGAAAGAACACCCCACGAGCTGAGCATGAAGCTGGCGCGCATGGGACTTACGGTATCGGCCGATCATTTTTACACCAGCGCCATGGCCACGGCGGAATTCCTCCACACGCAAAAGCCCAATTGCACCGCCTATGTGATCGGTGAAGCGGCACTGACAAAAGCACTGTACGATCAGGGCATCTATATGAACGACGTAAACCCCGATTACGTGGTGGTGGGCGAGACCCGCAGCTACAACTTTGAAAAGATCGAAAAAGCCATCGAGCTGGTGAACAAGGGTGCCAAGCTGATCGGCACCAATCCCGATATTACCGGTCCTACCGAACGCGGCATCATGCCCGCCACCGGCGCATTGATCGCCCCCATTGAGATCGCCACCAACAAAAAGGCGTACTTCGTGGGCAAGCCCAATCCGCTGATGCTGCGCCACGGGCTGCGCAAGATCAACTGTCACAGTGAGGAGATCGCCTTCATAGGCGATCGCATGGACACGGATATCATCGCCGGCATCGAATCCAATGTGGATACGGTACTGGTGTTGACAGGGGTTACCGCCCCGGAGGATATCGACAAGTTCCCCTACCGGCCCAAGTACATCCTGAACGGTGTGTACGATCTGGTAAAACAATAAAAACACAAAAAGAACCACGAGCAACGCTCGTGGTTCTTTTTCATCAGCGGGTGATGGCTTCTTTTTTGGCAATTTGACGCTGATACAGCTCCTCGGTGGCGAACGCCAGCTTTGTCACCACATTCTGCTGCTTGGGATAGCAATAGAAGGAATCGTTTTCGGTGGAGATATCCACACAGTCCTCAGGCCGCAGATAGCAGTAATCGTACTCGATGTGCAGGCTGTTGGTCTGCACGGGCAACCGCTGAATGCGGAACGGACTGCCGTTGTGGAAGCCCTCCACCACAAACCCCTTTTCGGGATCGTGGGTCAGCTTGCCCTCGCCCAAGTGCATGAACCGCCAGCAGCGGGGCATGGAATAGATATCCACCTCATCGCAGAAGGAATATTCCCCGTTTTCGATCTGCTGACGCACCTGCCGGCGCTCCCATTCAAACCAGTCGGGAACATGGGAAAACTCGGTCTCGCCATCCAGCGCCGTGAGCGTGCCGTCCTCGTTGAGATTCCAACGTTTGCCGCATTCCTCGCAATACAGTTCGGTGCCCTTGGATGCCATTTTGGATTCGGTCAGGCAATGAGGGCACTGGTACAGCACCTTATGCAAACCCTCCGCACGGAAGGGCTCGGTGATGAGGATACCGTTTTCCTTTTGATACCGATAGTCGTCGTAATCCAACGCCTGCCGCACCGCAGCATTGATCTCCTCCACCGACATGGTCTTCACCTGCTCGGCGGTAAGGATCTGTGTCATGGTGGTATGCAGCGGCACCTTACGCTTTTTGCGGAAGTTCCAGAACGGCGAGTGCAGGTGATTCCCGCGATGCACCACCGCCACCACCGGCACCTTGTTCATACGGATCAACTTGCCCAGCGATTCGGGCATATAGGAGGTGGTGCCGCAGGGAGAATACCGTGCCTCCGGATACATGCTGAGGATATCGCCCTTTTTCAGCACCTTGTTAATGGATTTGATCAAATGCAGATCCATGGTAAATTTGCGAGTACAGATAGCACCGATAAGCTCCATCAGCCACGGGCGGCGGTAATAGCCGTCGATGCTCACCACATTGTTGACCCGATGAGGCAGAGTTCCCATGGCAGCCAGTTCAAAATCTATGAAATACATGTGGTTGCTCAACAGCATGTAGGGAGGCTGAAGCCCCTCCATATTGATCTTTTCTACCTTGTATTTTTTGCCCATCAGCATGATTCTCGACAGTATCCAGATCAGATACACGATGAATTTCAGCTGACGGATGGGATATTTGGCGGTACAGTATCGTTTTTTGTTTTTATAGTTTACCTCTAAATCCATAAATTCACCCCTCCTCGGCATTTTACCCGATTTGCGGCAAGATTGCAAGAAATTTCGGTTTTTCGTTGCCAAAGATGCCCTGTCGGTGTATAATTTGTCACAACGGAGATGATGAGCATGGATGTTTGGTGGATCGTTTTAGGCGTGGCGGCAGGCCTTGTCCTGCTGGCGCTGCTGACTGCTTTTATCTGCTTTTATCTGGCGTGTTACGTGCCGAAACGGAGGCCTGTGGACAAGGATGCTTTTGATCTTCCGCCCGGCGCGATCTACGAACCCTTTCGCGACACCATGGTTGCCTGGATGAAAGAGACCCGTGCCCTCCCGCATGAGGAGGTTTCCATCGTCTCCTTTGACGGGCTGACCCTGCGGGGAAAATACTACGAGTACGCACCCGATGCGCCCATCGAGCTGATGCTGCACGGCTACCGCGGCACCTCCGAGCGCGACCTGTGCGGCGGTGTGCAGCGATGCTTTGCGCTGGGGCGCAACGTACTCATCGTGGATCTGCGTGCCTGTGGAAACAGCGACGGGCATGTGATCAGCTTCGGCGTGAACGAAAGCCGTGATTGTCTGGACTGGATCGCGTTTATTGTACAACGGTTCGGACCGAACAGCCGCATCATTTTAACGGGTATTTCCATGGGCGCCGCCACGGTCATGATGACCGCCGCCAAGCCTTTGCCCGGCAATGTGATCGGCATTTTGGCGGACTGCGGCTACACCTCTGCCCGCGATATCATCAACAAGGTCATCCGACAACTGAAGCTGCCGGCAGACCTGCTGTATCCCTTTGTCAGGCTTGGTGCCCGCCTGTACGGCGGCTTTGATTTAGAGGAGACCCCGCCCCTTGAGGCCATGAAGTGCTGTCCCGTCCCCATCATTTTTGTGCACGGGGAGGACGACGATTACGTTCCCTGTGACATGAGCCGCCGCAATTACGAAGCTTGCACCGCACCCAAGACACTGCTCACCGTCCCCGGCGCGGGGCACGGCTTAGCGTATCTCGTGGATCGTGAAAACTATTTAAAAACGGTGAAAGCCTTTTCCCAACAATATGTTTGACCAAAACACCCGAACCACGGTTCGGGTGTTTCACTTGTCCCACTTTTGCTGCATATATAGTAAGTGGGAGGTGAAACAAATGGCTATATTTGGTTGCGAACGCGGAGGGAACTGCGTCAATGCTGCCGTGATCGTCAGTGTCATCGTGGGCATCGTGACAGCGTTGCTGCGCATCACGGCTACCATCACCGTCACGCCCGCTTTCCTGTGGGCGGTACTGGGCGTTGCCGTGGTGTATCTGGCTGTAACGCTGGCGACGGCGCCTTGGTTGCGGAGCGTATCCAACGGCTGCGGCGTGCGTGTCGCTCTGTCGGCACTGCTGATCGGCATTCTGGGTACGATCCTGCTGTCTATCGTTCTGCTGGCGATCACCTTTGTCGCCACCAGTGTGGTGGGGGCAATCATCACCGGCTTGTTGGCGCTCTTCTTCTCTCTAACGATAACCGCCACCGCCTGCCTTGTAAAGCGCATCGTCAACGGCAACGATTGATCGGTAACGCATGATAAGCGAACAGGGGTCGTCCTAAAAAAGGACGACCCCTGTTTCGATCAACCATTATTTTCTTTTGCTCAGCAGCCATGTAAGCAATTCTTCGTTATAGGCATACTCCCAGGCGTTGTGGCCGACGCCCTCCAACCGCGTATAGGTAACCTCGGCGCCTGCCCGTTGCAGGCTTTCCACCATTTCATCGGATTGCGCGGGGGACACCACCGGATCGGCGGCACCGTGAAATGCCCACACAGGCATCGTTAAGGCGGGCGCATTCCACGCCATCCCGCCGCCGCAAACGGGCGCAATCGCCGCGAACCGATCCGGCTTCGCCATGGCCGTATACCAAGTACCGTAGCCGCCCATGCTCAATCCGGTAAGATAGATCCGATCCTCGTCAATGTCATAGGTGTCGATCAGCTGTTCGATGAATTGTAAAATCGATTCCACCCGTGCCGCCCAAAAGGTGTCCGTCGGACATTGGGGCATCACAAACAGGCACTCATATTCTGCGTCCTTTATTAGTTTGGAAAAACCGTGTCTATCTACCTCGGCAAGCGCCTCCCCGCCTGCACCGCGTTCACCCGCGCCATGCAGTTGCAGGATCAGCGGTAGCTTATTGACCGTTTTTGTAGGCGCATATTTCACAAACGGAAACAGCCATGCCGTTTCCTGATGCTCGGTTCGCTTCATAGGCATTTCTCCTGTTTTGCTTTTATTTTCACTCTATTCGGCGGAAATATCCGTTTCTTCTTCCAGCTTGCTTTTTTCCTCGTTTTTTTCCGCCTTGATCTCCCAATGGATCAATACGGCCAACAGCGCGCGG
>JAFVQV010000045.1 GCA_017504645.1 Clostridia bacterium
AGGATAATACGCTATGACTGTCAAAGAACACCTGATGGATACTGTCCGACGGGAAGGAATGTTCCCGTCGGGCTGTGCCGTTGTTGTGGGACTTTCCGGCGGTGCGGATTCCGTCGTACTGCTGCATGCGCTGCTTTCGTTACGCCGAGAACTGCAACTGTCCCATATCGTTGCCGTACATATCGATCATCAGCTGCGTGGGGAGGAGGCCTTCCGCGACAAGCAGTTTGCCGAGGCGTTCTGCAGGCAATGGAGCGTTCCTTTTTATGCGTATAGCTATAATGTGCAAAAACTGGCGACAGAAAACGGAAAAGGCATTGAAGAAATGGGACGCCAGCTCCGTTACCGCGCTTTTGAAGAAGTTGCCTCACAGTTTGAAAACGCACGGATCGCCACGGCGCACAATGCCGATGACAATGCTGAAACCGTACTGCTGCACCTGTGCCGTGGTTGCGGTATCCACGGACTCATCGGTATTCAACCGATGCGCGGCAATATT
This sequence comes from Clostridia bacterium, assembly GCA_017504645.1. GTDB lineage: Bacteria > Bacillota > Clostridia > Oscillospirales > Acutalibacteraceae > RGIG3009. The sequence goes on from JAFVQV010000045.1 coordinate 500, forward strand.
GTCCGCCCGCTGATCGACTGTCCGCGTAGTGAGATTGAGGCGTACTGCCTCGATAACGGTTTGGAATACGTAACGGATTCCACCAATGCAGATATTACCTATTCTCGCAACCGTATTCGTCACCAAATTCTTCCGGCTATGCGACAGATCAATTCGGCTGTTGACCGTTCGCTGCTGCGTCTGACATGGCAAGCCAGAGAAACAGAAGCGTTTTTAGAGCGCGAGGCAGAGGCTTGCTGGCAAACGCTCCTTACTGAACATGCGGGTGTGTACCGAAAAGAACCGTTGCTTTCGGCAGAACCTGCCATTCAGCGAGTATTGTTGAGAAAAATGATCGCTCTTGTCGGTGCGAACGCGGAGGAGCGCCATATAACCAGGATACTTGAGCTGTTGCCTGCAAACGGCGCGGTCACTCTTCCGCAAAATGTTTGCTTTCGGATTTTAAACCGTACGGTATCGGTAACAGCTGTACCCGACGCTATAAACGAGTGTTGCTTGCGGGTGGAAATCGGTGTACCGATCATTTTTTCAGGAAACACCTACCAAATTGCGGAAATTTCCCGAAAAGAATATGAACAAAAACTAAATAATCGCAAATTTCTGTTTAAAAACCATTTGGATTGTGCTATGATAAATGGCGATCTGTTTTTGCGGAGTAGGCAAGAGGGAGATGCTTATCGCCCCGCAGGGCGCGGATGCAAAAAAACGCTAAAAAAACTGTTAAACGAGGCCGCTATACCGTCCGAACAACGCGATTCCCTTCCATTACTTTGCGACGATCGGGGTATTCTCATACCGTTCGGGTTTCCTTGCGATGAGCGGGTACGTATAACAGAGCAAAGTGAAAAAATACTTATGTTCGAAAAAGTAGGAGAGTAAAAAATGGCAACCATTTTTGATGACATTGAGGAAACCTTATTTACAGAAGAGGAGATCGCTGCCATTGTGCAGAAAATGGGAAAACAGATCAGTGAGGATTATGCTGATAAAAACCTGTTTTTGGTAAGCGTTTTGAAAGGTTCGCTGATGTTTATGGCGGATCTGATGCGTGAAATCACGATCCCATGTTCCATCGATTTCCTATCGGTGTCCAGCTACGGCAGCGGCACCTCCACCTCCGGTGAAGTGCGCATTCTAAAAGATCTGGATGCCTCGTTGGAGGGAAAGGATCTGCTGGTGGTCGAAGATATTTTGGATTCCGGTGTAACGCTTTCCTATTTGCTAAAGACCCTGTCGGCGCGCAATCCTGCCAGTATCCGTCTGTGCACCTTCTTGGATAAGCCGGAGCGCCGCCGTGTGGATATCAAGGCCGACTATATCGGAGCTTCTGTTCCCGATAAATTCATCGTCGGTTATGGGTTGGATTATGCTGAAAAGTACCGCAACATACCGTTTATCGGCGTGCTGAAGCCTGAAGTTTATACTCACGAGAAGGAGTGAGAGGGATATATGGAGACCCGCAATAACGATTACGGAAAGTTGTTCCGCAATCTCGGTTTGATTATTGGGTTGCCGCTTCTTATTTTGCTGACGGTTTGGTTGTTTTTTGCCGGAGGACAAAGCGAAGATAAGCGCACCTATTCCGACTATATCGATCTGTTTAAAGAGGAAAAAGTCGAGGATTTCGATTTGGATATCCGCACCGGTGCTTTGTCCATCACTTTGAAACCTGAATTTCGAGAAGATGTTAATAAAGACGGTAAGATCGACGATAAGGATGTTCTCACATACGCTTTGCCGGATGTTGGGCTCTTTATTGAGGATGTACGGGACTATCTGCCCGCCGATTACGATTATACCCGATCCACATCCATTCCATGGGTAAACTTACTACCGTCTTTGCTGATGGTTGCCTTTATCGTATTCATGTGGGTCATGATGCGCCGTTCTCTGTCGGCAATGGACGGCGGCGGAAAGATGATGGGTTTTGGTAAAGCACATATCAAGCATCCCAATGAAGACAAACGCAAGACCACCTTTGAGGATGTAGCAGGTGCTGACGAAGAAAAGGAAGAATTACAGGAAATCGTAGAATTCCTGCGTTCACCCAAAAAGTTTAAAGAACTGGGTGCCCGTGTTCCCAAGGGTGTTCTGCTTGTCGGTCCTCCCGGTACCGGTAAAACGTTGCTGGCCCGTGCGGTAGCCGGTGAAGCAGGCGTTCAGTTCTTCTCCATTTCCGGTTCGGACTTTGTAGAAATGTATGTGGGTGTGGGCGCGTCCCGTGTCCGAGATTTGTTTGAACAAGCGAAGAAAAATTCGCCATGTATCATCTTTATTGATGAGATCGATGCTGTTGGTCGCCAAAGAGGCACCGGCTTGGGTGGCGGTCACGATGAGCGCGAACAGACGCTTAATCAGCTGCTGGTGGAAATGGACGGCTTCGGTGCCAACGAAGGCGTCGTCATGATGGCGGCGACCAACCGCCCCGACGTTCTTGATCCCGCCCTCATGCGCCCCGGTCGTTTTGACCGTCAGGTCGTTGTCAATTATCCCGATGTGAAGGGCCGCGAAGAGATCCTGAAAGTACATGCCAAAGGAAAACCTTTTGGCCCCGATGTGGATCTTTCGGTCATCGCCAAAGCCACCGTCGGTTTTACCGGTGCTGACTTAGAAAACCTGCTTAACGAATCTGCACTGCTAGCAGCGCGCCGTTCTCACCATGCGATCACCATGCAGGAGATTGAGGAAGCAACCCTCAAGGTGACTATGGGTGCTGAGAAAAAGAGCCATGTAATCACCAAGCGCGACAAGCGTATCACCGCTTTCCACGAAGCAGGGCATGCGGTTGCCGGTTATTTCTGCCCAACACAGGATCCTGTTCATCAAATTTCTGTCATCCCGCGCGGCATGGCTGCCGGCTTTACCATGCATTTGCCTGACAACGATAATCGGCATGTAACCAAAAAATATATGCTGGAAAACATCGTGGTTCTTCTTGGCGGTCGCGTAGCAG
>JAFVQV010000046.1 GCA_017504645.1 Clostridia bacterium
CTGTACACAAGTACAAGGATTCCCGCGAACAGTTCGAATCCCGCACCCACAAGAGACTGATCGACATTCTTCGTCCGTCCAACAAAACAGTTGAAGCCCTGATGGGGCTTGAACTCCCCGCCGGCGTAGAGATCGAGATCAAACTGTAATCGGTTTGCAGATCTCGCTGACGAGGTCATGTTCCTGAAAAGGAACCAATAACCAAGGAGGTATATGACAATGCAAAAAGGCATCATCGGCAAGAAGGTCGGCATGACGCAGATCTTCGACGAAAAGGGCAACGCCGTTGCAGTGACGGTCATCGAGGCCGGCCCCTGCGTCGTTGTTCAGAAGAAGACCGCTGAAAACGACGGTTATACCGCGGTTCAGCTCGGTTACGGCGATATGGCCGCTCACAAAGTGAACAAGCCTATGAAGGGCCACTTTGACAAGGCGGACGTCGCTCCCAAGAAAACCCTCAAAGAGTTCCGCTTTGACGATTGCGACGCCTACAACGTGGGCGACATCGTAAAGGCAGACGCCTTCGCTTGCGGCGATCAGGTGGATGTGACCGGTACCAGCAAGGGTAAAGGTTACGCCGGCGTTGTGAAACGTTGGAACCACGGTCGTTTGAAGGAAACTCACGGTACCGGTCCTGTGGCTCGCCACTCCGGTTCTCAGGGCGTTATCGACCCTGCCCGTGTCTTCAAAGGCATGAAGGCTGCCGGCCATCTGGGTGCTGAGCGTGTGACCGTTCAGAACCTGACGGTTGTCAAAGTTGACGCGGAGAACAATCTGATCGCTGTTCGCGGTGCCATCCCCGGCCCCCGCGGTGGTCTCGTTCTGATCTCCGATTCCGTCAAGGCGTAAGGAAGGAGGATTTTGTAATGGCTACTGTATCGACTTACGATATGACCGGCAAGCAGACCGGTACCATGGATCTGAACGATGCCATCTTCGGTATCACCCCCAATCAGACCGTTCTGCACAGCGCCGTTGTCAATTATCTGGCTAACCAGCGTCAGGGTACTCAGTCCACGCTGACCCGTTCCGAAGTGAGCGGCGGCGGCAGAAAACCCTGGCGTCAGAAGGGTACCGGCCACGCCCGTCAGGGCTCCATTCGCGCTCCGCAGTGGACTCACGGCGGCATCGCCCTCGGCCCGAAGCCCCGCAGCTACAACTATGTGCTGCCCAAGAAGGTCCGCCGTCTGGCTCTGAAATCGGCTTTCTCCGCTAAGGTGCTCGCCGGCGAAATGATGGTTCTGGACAGCCTGACCATGGACGAGATCAAGACCAAGACCGTCGCGAACATGCTGAACGCTCTGAATACCGGTAAAAAGGTGCTCGTCGTTCTGCCTGAGATGGACAACAACGTGATCCTGTCCGCTCGCAACATTCCCGGTGTGAAGACCGCTCAGGTCAACACCCTCAACGTGTACGATATCCTCAACTGCGATACCTTCATCGTGGTGAAGGATGCCGTTGCTAAGATCGAGGAGGTGTACGCATAATGAACGCTCGTGATATCATCCTGGCTCCCGTCATCACGGAAAAAGCGGTGACCGCGCTGCCGGAAAAGAAGTACACCTTCCGCGTCGCCAAGAGTGCGAACAAAATTGAGATCGCCAAAGCGGTGGAAGAGATCTTCGGCGTACAGGTCGCCAAGGTCAACACCATCAGCATGAAAGGCCATCTGCGCCGCATGGGTCGCAACGAAGGCTACACCTCCGATTGGAAGAAAGCCATCGTTACGCTGAAGCCCGACTCCAAGACCATCGAGTTCTTCGACGGTATGTTCTGATAAGGGACCTCGGAGAAAACGATCGTCGAGGCAACGTATGGGACACCGACCTTCGGGTCAGCGGCCGTGTCCCGCAAAGCCAAGAAATAGGAGAGTGAATCGGAATGCCTACTAAGATTTATAAGCCGACCACCCCCGGTCGCCGCGGTATGTCCGTTATGGATTACAGCGTGCTGTCCAAGGTGGAACCGGAGAAGAGCCTGCTGGCTCCTCTGAACAAAAAGTCCGGCCGTAACAGCTACGGTCGCATCACCGTTCGCCATCGCGGCGGCGGAAACCGCCGGAAGTATCGTATCATCGACTTCAAGCGGAACAAGCTGGACATGACTGCTAAGGTCATGACGCTGGAATACGATCCCAACCGCAGCGCGTTCATCGCTTTGCTGCAGTATGAGGACGGCGAGAAGCGCTACATTGTCGCTCCTCAGGGCCTGTCCGTGGGTGACACCGTGTCTGCCGGCGCGGCTGCCGACATCAAGCCCGGTAACGCCCTGCCTCTGGCCAACATCCCCACCGGTACCTTCATCCACAACGTGGAGCTGTACCCCGGCAAGGGCGCTCAGCTCGCTCGTGCCGCCGGTGTGATGGCTCAGCTGATTGGTAAGGAAAACAACATGGCCATGATCCGCCTGCCCTCCGGCGAGATGCGCAACATCTCCCTGAACTGCATGGCAACCATCGGTCAGGTCGGTAACATCGAGCACGAAAACGTGAAGATCGGTAAAGCCGGCCGTAAGCGTCACATGGGTTGGCGTCCCACCGTTCGCGGTTCCGTCATGAACCCCTGCGATCACCCCCACGGTGGTGGTGAAGGTAAATCCCCCATCGGTCGTCCCGGCCCTGTTACTCCTTGGGGTAAACCGGCTCTGGGCTACAAGACCCGTAAGACTCACAAAGCTTCCGACAAGTTTATCGTGAAGCGCCGCAACGGCAAGTAAGCGAAAGGAGATTCAGTATTTATGGGTAGAAGCGTAAAGAAGGGTCCTTTCGTACAGCCTGTGCTGTTGAAACGGATTCAGGAAATGAACAACTCCGGTGAGAAGCGCATTCTCAAGACGTGGAGCCGTGCCTCCACCATCTTCCCGGATTTCGTCGGTCACACCATCGCGGTGCATGACGGACGCAAGCATGTGCCGGTGTACGTCACCGAGGACATGGTCGGTCACAAACTGGGCGAATTCGCCCCCACTCGTACCTTCCGCGGTCACGTGGGAAGTAAGAGTTCGAAGTAAGCGGTTGAAAGGAGAGTAACGTCATGGAAGCAAGGGCGCAAGTAACTCACGTCCGTATGTCCCCTCGCAAAGTCAAAATCGTTCTCGACCTCATCCGCAACAAACCGGTTGATGTCGCAATTGCGATTGCACACAATATCCCCAAGGCTGCCGGTGAACCGGTGGAAAAGCTGCTGAAGTCGGCTTTGGCCAACGCGGAGAACAACTACAATCTGGATAAGAACAACCTGTTCGTGTCCGAATGCTTTGTTTGCCCCGGCCCCATTCTGAAGCGTATCCGTCCGAGAGCTCAGGGTCGTGCGTTCCGCATCAACAAGAGAACTTCACACATCACCCTTGTGCTCAAGGAAAAGGAATAAGCGAAGGAGGAGGAGAATTATGGGACAGAAAGTTAATCCCCACGGCCTGCGTGTCGGCGTGATCAAGGATTGGGATTCCCGCTGGTTCGTGAAAAAGAATCAGGTCGGTGACACCCTGGTCTCGGACTACAACCTGCGTACGTTCTTGAAAAAGACTCTGTATGCTGCCGGTGTTGCGAAAGTCGAGATCGAACGCGACGCCACTCGTGTCCGTGTGAACATTCATTGTGCGAAGCCCGGTATCGTTATCGGCAAGGGCGGCGCCGAAATCGAAAAACTTCGTCAGACCTGCGAAAAGATGCTGGGCAAGACCACCCTGCTGAACATCGTGGAGATCCGTACTCCCGATGTGAACGCTCAGTTGGTTGCCGAGAACATCGCGCAGCAGCTGGAGAAGCGTATTTCCTTCCGCCGTGCCATGAAGCAGGCCATCGGCCGCGCCATGAAGCTCGGTGCGAGAGGTATCAAAACTCAGGTTTCCGGCCGTTTGGGCGGTGCGGAAATTGCCCGTACAGAGCAGTATCATGAGGGTACTATCCCGCTGCAGACCCTGCGCGCTGACATCGACTACGGTTTTGCGGAGGCAAACACCACCTACGGTCGTATCGGTGTGAAGGTGTGGATCTACCGCGGTGAGGTGCTGGCCGGTGCTGCGAAGCCCCGTCGGGAAGGAGGCCGCAAGTAATGCTGTTACCTAAGAGAGTTAAGTATCGCCGCGTTCAGAGAGGCCGCCTTACCGGTAAGGCCCTGCGCGGTAACACCGTGTCTCACGGTGATTTTGGTCTGGTGGCTCTGGAGCCCGCTTGGATCAAATCCAATCAGATCGAGGCCGCTCGTATCGCCATGACTCGTTATATCAAGCGTGGCGGTCAGGTGTGGATCAAGATCTTCCCCGATAAGCCCGTCACCGAGAAGCCCGCTGAGACCCGAATGGGTTCCGGTAAAGGTTCTCCCGAGTACTGGGTAGCGGTAGTGAAGCCCGGCCGTGTGATGTTCGAGATCGCCGGTGTGCCGGAGGAGACTGCCCGCGAAGCTATGAGACTCGCAGCCAACAAGCTGCCCATCAAGTGCAAATTCGTTTGCAAGGAAGAAACGGATGGTGAGCAGAAATGAAGTCCAGTGAGATCACCAAGATCAGAGAAATGAACGAAACTGAGTTGACCAAACGGCTCCAGGACCTCAAGGAAGAGCTGTTCAATCTCAGATTCCAGCACGCTATCAATCAGTTGGATAATCCGATGCGTCTGAAAGCCGTCAAAAAAGAAATCGCGATCGTGAAAACCATCATGCGCGAGAACGAGCTTAAGAACGGCGCAGAGGCGTAACGGAAGGAGGAAACATTGTGAGCGAACGGAATCTTAGAAAAGTTCGGACCGGCCTCGTCGTCAGCGACAAGATGGATAAGACCATCGTCGTGGCGATCGAAGACAATGTCCGTCATCCGCTGTACAAAAAGATCGTTAAGCACACCATTAAGCTGAAAGCCCACGATGAGAACAACGAATGCCGCGTCGGCGACCGCGTGGAGGTCATGGAGACCCGCCCGCTGTCCAAAGACAAGCGCTGGCGTTTGGCTCGTATCATCGAGAAGGCGAAATAAGTCGGTAAACCCGAAAGGAGGAAACATCTGTGGTACAACAGCAGACCTACCTCAAAGTTGCCGACAACACCGGCGCGAAAGAACTTATGTGCATTCGCGTTCTCGGTGGTTCCGGCCGGAGGTATGCAAATATCGGCGACGTCGTGGTTGCTTCTGTTAAAAAAGCAGCACCCGGCGGCGTTGTGAAAAAAGGCGATGTGGTGAAAGCCGTCATCGTCCGTTCGGTGAAAGGCGTTCGTCGTGAGGATGGCACGTACATCCGCTTCGACGAGAACGCAGCCGTCATCATTCGTGAAGACAAGAACCCCAGAGGTACTCGTATTTTTGGGCCGGTGGCGCGTGAGCTGAGAGAAAAGGATTACCTGAAGATCCTCAGCCTTGCCCCCGAAGTGCTGTGATGGGAGGTACGTCAAAATGAATAAACTTCATGTGAAAAAGGGCGATACCGTCATCATCCTCAGCGGCGATGATCGCGGCAACAAAGGAAAGGTGCTGGAGGTCAGCCCCAAAGAAGGTAAGGTCATCGTGGAAGGCCAGAATCTGGTCAAAAAACACGTGAAACCTCGCAAAGCAGGCGAAAACGGTGGTATCGTAGAGGCCGAAGGCGCTCTGTACGCGACCAAGGTGCAGGTCATCTGCCCCTCCTGCAAGAAGCCCACTCGTGTGGCACACAAGAGAACTGCCGATGATAACGGCAAAGAACGCTCCGTCCGTATTTGCAAAAAATGCGGCGAGGTACTGTAAGGGAGGTAGGAACGAAATGGCACGTTTAAAGGAAACTTATAAGAGCGAGCTCGCTCCTGCCTTGATGAAAAAGTTCGGCTACAAGAGCGTTATGCAGATCCCGAAGCTGGATAAGGTCGTCATCAACGTCGGTTGCGGCGAAGCGCGCGACAACGCCAAGGTGATCGACGCCATCTGCATCGACTTGGCCGCGATCACCGGTCAGAAACCTGTGATCTGCAAGGCTAAGAAGTCTGTGGCTAACTTTAAGCTCCGTGAAGGCATGAACATCGGCGTTAAGGTTACCCTGCGCGGCGACCGTATGTACGAGTTCGTGGATCGTCTGTTCAACGTTGCGCTCCCCCGCGTGCGCGACTTCCGTGGTATCAATGCCAACTCCTTCGATGGTCGCGGCAACTACAACATGGGTCTGAAAGAACAGTTGATCTTCCCGGAGATCGAGTACGACAAGATCGACAAGGTCCGCGGTATGGACATCTGCTTCGTTACCACGGCCAACACTGACGAAGAAGCGCGCGAGCTGCTCACCCTGATGGGCGCTCCGTTCGCGAAGTAAGGAGGGAAAACACATGGCAAAAACGTCTATGAAAATCAAACAGCAGCGTGCGCCGAAGTTTTCCACCCAGGCGTACAATCGTTGCAAGATCTGCGGTCGTCCTCACGCGTATCTGCGCAAATACGGCGTCTGCCGTATCTGCTTCCGTGAACTCGCCTACAAAGGCGAGATCCCCGGCGTGAAGAAGGCAAGTTGGTAATAGCTAAAAGGAGGTAGAGGTTATGCAAATCACCGATACAATCGCCGATATGCTGACCAGAATCCGCAATGCGAGTTCGGCAAAGCATGATACGGTGGATATCCCCGCTTCCAACATGAAGAAGGCTATTGCCCAGATTCTTGTTGACGAGGGATATGTGAAAAACTATCAGGTCATTGAAGATGGCAAACAGGGCGTGATCCGCGTCACTCTGAAGTACCAGGGACCCTCTAAGTCCCCCGTTCTGATGGGTCTGCGCCGCGTTTCCAAGCCCGGTCTGCGCATCTATTCCAGCAGTGAGGACATGCCGAAGGTCATGAAAGGCATCGGCACCGCCATCGTGTCTACGTCTAAGGGCGTTATGACCGATAAGAAAGCCCGCAAAGAAAACGTGGGCGGCGAAGTCCTGGCATTTGTGTGGTAAGGGGGAAGAAGAAGATGTCGAGAATCGGACGCAAACCCATTACCATTCCCGCCGGTGTCGAGTTTAAGCTGGACAACGGTGTGGCAACGGCCAAGGGTCCTAAAGGAACACTTACTCAGAAGGTTCATCCCAACATGACCGTCACCGTGGAGGGCAACGAGATCCTCGTGACCCGTCCCAACGACGAAAAAGAAAACCGCTCGCTTCACGGCTTGACCCGTACCCTCATCAGCAACATGGTGCAGGGTGTGGCTACCGGCTTCTCCAAGGAGTTGGAGGTCAACGGTGTCGGTTACCGTGTGGCTAAGCAGGGCAAGGATCTGGTCATGAACCTGGGCTTCAGCCATCAGGTCATCATGAGCGAGATCGACGGTATCTCCATTGAGGTACCGGGCCCCAACAAGATCATCATCAGCGGTCCCGACAAGCAGCTGGTTGGTCAGTTCGCTGCCGAAGTCCGCGAGAAACGCCCGCCGGAGCCGTATAAGGGCAAAGGCATCAAATACGCCACCGAGCATATCCGCCGCAAGGAAGGTAAGACCGGTGCGAAGGGCAAGAAGTAAGAAGGAGTGTGAAATCGTATGGTGAGCAAAAAAGATCGCAACCAAGCTCGGTTGCACCGCCACACCCGTGTGCGCGGTAAGATTTCCGGCACTGCCGAATGCCCCCGTCTGAATGTGTTCCGCTCCCTCAATCACATCTATGCCCAGATCATTGATGATGTTAAGGGAGTCACGCTCGTCGCCGCAGCCAGCAACGAAAAAGATTTCGGCATGGCAGGCGGTAACAAGGAAGCTGCCCGTAAGGTCGGCGAACTGATCGCAAAGCGCGCTCTGGAAAAAGGCATTGAGAATGTCGTTTTCGACAGAGGCGGTTACATCTATCACGGCCGTGTACAGGAATTGGCCGAAGGCGCCCGCGAGGGCGGCCTCAAGTTCTAAGGAAAGGGAGGAATTAACTTTGGCCAGAAGAGAAGAAATCGATAACGAGTACAAAGAAACCGTGGTTGCCATCAACCGCGTCAGCAAGACTGTTAAGGGCGGCCGCGTGATGAAGTTCGCTGCGTTGGTCGTCGTGGGCGATGGCAAAGGCACCGTTGGTTTCGGTACCGGTAAAGCCGGTGAAGTTCCGGACGCTATCCGCAAGGGCATCGAGGATGCCAAGAAGAATCTTGTCAAGATCTCTCTGAAAGGTACGACGATTCCCCATGAGGTAATCGGAGCCTTCGGAGCCGGCCGTGTTCTGTTGAAGCCTGCCGCTCCCGGTACCGGTATCATTGCCGGTGGCACTGTCCGTGCCGTTGCCGAGGCTGCCGGTATCAAAGACATCCGCGCTAAGGCGCTGCGCTCCAACAATCCTTACAATGTTGTCAGCGCTACCCTCAGTGGTCTGATGCAGCTGCGTACTGCCGATGAGGCGGGCGCCATCCGCGGCAAGACTGCCAAGGAAATTTTAGGATAACAGGAGGGCATCGAAATGGCGAAGAAAGCTAAAACTGACACCATGACGATCAAACTGGTTCGCAGCTTGATCGGCGCAAAAAAAGATCAGATTGCTACCGCCAATTCTCTGGGTCTGCGTAAAATAGGCGACACGACGTGCCAACCTGTGAACGCAGCTACTCAGGGCAAGGTAACAAAGATCACTCACCTCGTCGAGGTAACCGAAGCTTAACCAATTGAGCAAGGAGGTGCGACAATTATGAAGCTACATGAGCTTTCTCCGGCACCCGGTTCCGTTCGGGATGTCAAGAGAATCGGCAGAGGCCACGGCTCCGGTCAGGGTAAGACCGCCGGTAAGGGCCACAAGGGTCAAAAGGCGCGTGCCGGTCGCGGTATGCAGATCGGTTTTGAAGGCGGCCAGATGCCTCTGCAAAGACGAGTCCCCAAAAGAGGATTCAACAACATTTTCGCTACAAAATACGCCACGGTGAACATCGCCGCCCTCAACGCTTTTGAAGATGGAGCCGTTGTGAACGCCGAAGCGATGAAAAACGCCGGTCTGGTGAAAAAGACCTTTGACGGTGTTAAGGTACTTGCCAACGGTAAGTTGACAAAGAAACTGACCGTAAAGGCTGCGGCCTATTCTGAAGCAGCGAAGGCAAAGATCGAAGCTGCGGGTGGAAAGGCCGAGGTGATCTGACGTGTTTGAAACCTTACGGAACGCATGGAAGATCGCTGACCTGCGCAAAAAACTGCTGTATACCCTGCTGATCATTCTGATTTTTCGTATCGGTTCCGCCATCACGGTGCCGTTTGTGGATGTAGACACCCTGATCGAGGCGGCGAAAGCTACCTCCGACGCCGGCGTCAGCGCCATGGATTATCTGAACATGATCTCCGGCGGCAGTTTCTCCGAAGCCAGCATTTTTGCGCTGTCTATTACGCCGTACATCAATGCCAGCATTATCATCCAACTGCTGACGGTCGCCATCCCTCCGCTGGAGCGCTTGGCGAAAGAGGGCGAGGCCGGCCGCAAGGTCATCGGCAAGATCACCCGCTATGTCACCGTCGGTCTGGGTCTGATGTTGGGTATTGCGTACTATTTCATGTTGCGCAACAAGTACGATGCACTTGTTGATGGCGCGCAGAAGGGCTTTGATGCCTGGTTTGCTGCGGTGGTCATCATTTTGTGCTTCGTGGCTGGCTCTGCACTGGTTATGTGGCTGGGCGAGCAAGTCAACGAGCGTGGAATTGGTAACGGCATCTCGATCCTGCTGTTTGCAGGTATCCTGTCCCGCATCCCCGAAGCCGCTACCTGGCTGTGGAGATATTTCTATGAGGCGGGTATTGCCCAGCTCGGTAAGAGCTCCAATGCGGTTGCGAACATCATCTTGATCCCCGTGGTGCTGATTCTGTTCCTGGCGATCATCGGCTTTATCGTGTTTATGACCGATGCCGAGCGTCGTATCCCGGTACAGTACGCCAAACGGGTGGTTGGCCGTAAAATGTACGGCGGGCAGAGCACGTTCATTCCGATCAAGGTCAACATGTCCGGCGTTATGCCCATCATCTTGGCCTCGTCTATCGTGTCGCTGCCCACCATCCTCCAGTCCTTCTTCGGCTGGAAGGATAACTGGTTCCTGCTGTTGTTCCGGCAGGACAACTGGGTGTATATCCTGGTGTATTTCGCAATGATCATCGGCTTTGCCTTCTTCTACGTAACGATCCAGTATAATCCCACCGAGATGGCGAACAACCTTCGCCAGAACTCCGGCGCTATCCCCGGCTATCGTCCGGGTAAGCCCACCTCGGATTATATCAAGCGTGTGCTGAATAAGGTCACGCTGATCGGTGCGTTGTTCCTGGGCTTTATCGCTCTGTTCCCCAGCGTGTTCGGTAAGTTTACCGGCTTCTACGCGCTGACGTTGGGCGGTACCTCGATCATGATCGTGGTCGGCGTTGCGCTGGAAACCACGCAGCAGATTGAAAGCCAGATGATGATGCGTCACTACAAAGGCTTCCTTGGTTAAGCAACTGTACGATCGCGAAGTGGTCCGTTCCGGCGGGCGCAAGCCGCCCGCCGGTGCGGATGTGTGAAAGAGAGAGAGGTTGTTTTCTATGAAGCTGATCCTGTTAGGTGCTCCCGGTGCCGGTAAAGGTACCCAGGCGGAGATCGTCAGCGAGCACCTGAACATCCCCACCATTTCCACGGGTAACATTATCCGTGAAGCGCTGAAAAGCGGCACGGAAATGGGCCTGAAAGCCAAAGAGTATATGGACGCCGGCAAGCTGGTCCCCGACGAAGTGGTCATCGGTATCATCCGTGACCGTCTCGCCAAGGACGATTGCCAGAACGGCTTTATCCTCGACGGTTTTCCCCGCACCATTCCCCAGGCCGAGGCGCTTGACCGCATGGGTATCGTGATCGATCGCGTCATCGACATCGAAGTCGCGGACGACGTGATCGCCCAGCGTGTATCGGGCCGCCGTGTATGCCCCGCTTGCGGAGCGTCCTACCATGTCGATTTCAAAAAGCCGGCAAAAGAGGACGTGTGCGACAAGTGCGGCGACACCCTTGTTCAGCGCAAGGACGACCATCCCGACACAGTGAAAGAACGCTTGCAGGTATATCATGATCAGACAGAGCCGCTGAAGGATTATTACGCCAACTGCGGTAAGCTGGTGATCGTGGAAGGTCAGGAAAAAGTGGAAGATACCACCAAACTGACCCTCGCCGCGGTTGAGGCCTGAGCATGATCGCCATCAAGAACAGCCGAGAACTTGCCGCCATGCGGGAAGCCTGTATCATCTCGGCGCGGGCGCTTAAGCTGGGGGGAGAGGCTGTCGAGCCCGGTATCACTACCGCGGAGATCGATCGCCTGATCCGCAAGTATATTGAAAGTCAGGGTGCCAAGCCTTCCTTTCTGAACTACGGCGGATATCCTGCCAGCGCCTGTATCTCTGTGAACGAGACGGTGATCCACGGCATACCGGACAAACGCGTTATCAAAGCAGGCGATATCGTCAGCATTGATGTGGGCGCGTACTTTAACGGATTTCACGGCGACAATGCCGCTACCTTCGGTGCGGGAGACATCACTCCCGAAGCCGAAGCCCTGATGACCGCTACCCGCGAAAGCCTGTACGAAGGCATTGCTGCGGCTCAGGCGGGAAATCGCATCGGCGACATCGGCGCCGCTGTCCAACGGTATGTCGAGATGCGTGGTTACTCGGTCGTACGACAGTTTGTCGGCCACGGAGTAGGCACGAATCTGCATGAGGACCCCAGTGTCCCCAATTTTGGTACCCCCGGTCGCGGCCCTCGCTTGCTGCCGGGTATGACCCTAGCCATTGAACCCATGATCAACATGGGCGGTCCCGACGTTCAGATTTTAAAGGACGGCTGGACCACCGTCAC
>JAFVQV010000047.1 GCA_017504645.1 Clostridia bacterium
AGCGCCGCCGAGCCCACACAGGAGCCGACGACCACCGCCACCTGCGGCACCACACCGGACAGCTCATTGGCGCAAGACAAGATCTGTGCCACCGCGTCCATAGCGGCGATACCGTCGTCCAGACGGATGCCGTTACTGTCAAACAAGCCAACTACCGGTGCACCATTCTGTGCTGCCAGTTCGTATACCCGACGGATCTTCGCCGCGTGTGCCGCGCTTACTGCGCCGCTGCACACCGCCTTATCCTGTGCGAATGCATACACCGGAGCATCGTTGATCAATCCGTAGCCGCAGACGACGGAAACCGCGTTTTCACCATCCTGTGCCAGCCGATCGAATTCCGTAAAGGTTCCGGCATCGAACAGTTGTGCCAGCTGCGCACGGGCGGCTGCATTCTGTTCACAAACCGATTGTGCCATAGTTTCAACCTCCAATTATATTTGCCAAAATGCGCAGGCGGCTCAAGAAAGCCATCCTACGCCATCATAATCATCTGTAATTATACCTTACTCAAAGAGAAAAAACAAGAGGATTTCTGCGAGAAATTGGGTTTTTTAGCCACAACTGTTGCACTTGCCGGCGCAAGGGCGGTTAAAGAAATCGGGAATAAACATCGACAGGCTGTCCCCGTCTTCGGCAAAACCCAATCCATGGAGCAATCCGAACAATTCGGCGCTGCGGCAAATCGCTGTAATGGCATTGCGGTTAACTGCAGCGTTGAGAGCCGCACGAACCAACCATTCCTGCAAATCGGCATCGGCACAGCGAGCACACAACAGCTCCACCGTGTCTTTTTCTATGCGATATAAAATATATCCGTTCTCCTCGCCGTTTTCCCACAGTACCATAGCGGAAGCGCTGGGCTCCACCTTTTCTTTTTGTGCCAGTGCAGCCGCTTTATCGACGGCGGCGGGATGTATTTCGAACATTGGTTTCCACTCTCCCGTTTTTGATATAGTCGGCAGCGATCTTTTCCTGCACCTTTGACGCCATTACCAGTGTACGCACCTCTTTGGGCTCCAGATGACGCCACTGTCCCGTGGGTAACATTCCCAGCTTTATACCACCCATGGCGGTACGCTTTAAGCGGATGACCTCCAGCCCCATCAGCTCGCACATTTTGCGAATCTGACGATTGCGCCCCTCATACAACACGATCTCCAGCACCGTGCGTGCGGGCGCTTCAGCGGTGGCGGGCTGTGCCGTCACCACAAAGGCATCGGCGGGCAGCGTCCTTCGCCCTTCCAGCATCATACCGTCTCGGAATTGCTGCAGCTGCTCCTCGGTAACGGTATTGCGTACCGTTACCCGATACAGCTTGGGCAAATGTGCCGCCGGATGCATCATGGCATTGGCAAAATCGCCGTCATTTGTCAGCAATAGCAGGCCCTCAGAATCCTTATCCAATCGGCCCACCGGAAACACCCGCACGCCTGCGTCTACCAGATCTGCCACACACTTGCGGCCTTTTTCATCGCTCATGGTGGTGATATATCCCCGTGGCTTATGCAGCATGAGATAGACCGAGGCTTCGGCGCGGGCAATGGGTTTGCCACGCACCGTAATGAGATCACGGCGGTCGTCCGCCTTATCCCCCAATCGTGCGGGATGTCCGTTCACCTTAACGGCACCCTGCTCGATCAGTTCTTCCGCTTTGCGGCGAGAGGCAACGCCCCGATCTGCCAATATTTTTTGAATACGTACCTGTGCCATATTATCCTATCCATTCCGTCAGCAACAGCCATAACTGTCGCCGCCATTTTTCCGTAAACGCCATTGCAGGTCGCGCAGACACGCTACCCCCCGCCAACAATGGCGCCTCATATACTACACGATCCCCCACCGTATACACCGCGGTGCCGACGCTCTGCCCGTTTTCAACCGGTGCCCATACGAAAGCGGGTAACCGCACCTCGCACGTCACCGCTTCTTCCTTAAGCAACACTGTGGCAGGCGGCTGCTCCATCGTCAAACTGATACCGCTTGCGGTGCCACCCGCCACCGACAGCGAAGGTAACTCGGGAACCGTCAATTCGCAGGATCGTGTGAGAGAAAACCCATATTCGTACAGCGCCATGTGATCGTTCCAATAATCCCCGCCGTTGAGGCTTGCTACCACCAACGTAACACCATTTTTCTGTGCCGCCGACACTAGGCATCGACCGGATTTTTTGGTAAAACCGGTTTTCAGCCCGATGGCAGGCTCGTACAACTTCAGCAAGCGATTATGATTGGTAAAGGTCACCTCGTGCATAGGTTTTCCCATATGTACCACCGCCGATTTCAGCGAGCAGATATGGGCCAGTTCTTCATTGCGCAACACCGCCGCACCCAAAAGCGCCATATCACGGGCGGTGGAACTGTGTCCTCCTTCATCCAATCCCGACGGTGTCACAAACAACGAATGATACATGCCCAGCTGTACCGCCTTGGTGTTCATCTGTTGCGCAAAGGCCGGCAACGACCCACAAGACAACAGCGCCAGCGCGTTGGCGGCATCGTTACCCGAGGATAGCAGCATACCGGTCATCAGATCGTGAACAGAAAGGCTGTCGCCACCTCGCAAGCCCATGGAGGAGCCCTCCACCAGCACCGCCTGCTCGGGGATCGTCACGATCCGATCGGAGGGCAGCAGATCCGCCGCCACCAATGCCGTCATCAGCTTGGTGGTGCTGGCCATGGGTCGCTTGGTATCCGCGTCTTTTTCGTATAAAAAGCGGCCCGATTGGGGCTCATACAGCACCGCCGACAGCGAAGACAGCGATAACGACTCTGCCCCCACAGGAAACGGCAGCAGCAATGTTATGATCATTGCCGCCACCATTAAAAAACCACCTTTTTTCACGTACACCACCTCATAGAACCCTATGCGGCAGCACAGAAAAAGATACGGGTTGTACGTTATTTATTCTTGTGCTTGGAGACCATATCTCCGATCTTGTTGATCAGATCGGGCACCATGTTGACCACCTGATTGACCGTGTCGGGAGAGGCCACCAACGGCAGCACGCGAACGTTTCCGCCCGCAGATACAATAAAGCCGATGGGAATAATGTTGATGCCGGCACCGCCGCCACCGCCGAACAGTTCCTGTGTCCCCTTAGTGGGCAGATCGGAGCCGCCGCTGGCAAAGCCGTAGGATACCCGCGATACGGGGATCAGGATGGTGCCGTCGGGTAACGTGATCGGGTCACCGATGACCGTGCTCACATCCACCATTTCGCGGATCTTGTCGATGGAAACGCCCATCAATTCCTTTACCTTGTTATCCATGCTGTTGTTCCTCCTCAATCGTATTCGTAGTCACCTGTTTACTCCACTTTTTATAATCAAGCCATGCGCGCACAGCCGCCCACAGCAAGCGGTACGGGACCGCGTGAAGCAAGACATCCGCCTCCGCCTTCCCCGCCGTTGCCAAAAAATCCGGTGTAACCGTGACCGCACGCTTGCGGATACGCAGCACATATTGTATGGCGGTTAAAGCCGGATACAGTACCGCGCACACCTTGCCGGTATTTTGGGCGGTATCGGCAGCCTCTCCCGACGCCACAAACAGCTGCAGCATCAGCCGGTCCACCGTCAATGCCGCCAGCACTCGTTTGAAAGCGCTCACGGCAATATCCGCCAATTTCTTAACATACTGCAAGGTTGCCGCCACGCCATCCTCTTTCAGACGCACGCCAAGGGATGACAGCGGATTTTCTTTCTTTCCCGCAGACAGCTTGTCCGCTTTCAGCGTATCCTTAGGCGGCTGCTCCTTTTCCTCGGCAGAGGAATAGCGATAGACCGGTATGCCCAGCACATAGACCGTCACACCCAGTTCGCCGTAAAATGTCAGCCGTACAAACACGGGACATGCCGGCAGCAGCAAGATCAGCCCCAGCAGCCCCAGCAGGATACAGCCGATCACCGCCGGTACTGTCACCGCCACTCACTCCTCATCCTGCTGTGTTTGTTCAATAACCTCTTCCAAGGTAGTTTCCACCATGCGGGCATCCTCTTCTTTTTGGGGAAGCGGCGGCAGTTCGCTGAGCTTGGAAACGCCGAAGCACCGCAAAAACACCGGTGTCGTCCCATACAACAGAGGGCGTCCGGGCAGCTCCAGCCGCCCTTTTTCCTCGACCAAGTTTTTCTGTACTAAGCCCTGCAGCACCGCGCTGCAATCCACGCCGCGCACCTGTTCGATAAAAGCTTTGGTTACCGGCTGATTGTATGCCACGATAGCCAGCACCTCCATCGCCGCTTGGGACAGCGGGGTGTTACGACGCATATCCAATGCACGACGTACCACGTCAGCATACTCCTTACGGGTGCACAGCTGATATTGGTCGTCCAACCGAATCATTTTGATACCGCCGTCGCGAAGATTGATCTCGTTCATCAGGTCGTCAGCGAACCGAACGGTAGTTTCTCCATCCATCTCCAGTACCTCTGTCAAACGGGAGATCGACACCGGTTCTCCGCTTGCAAACAGTATGGCTTCGATCGCCGCCTTATATTCTTTAACTTCCATGTTCTGCCTCTCCTTTGCGGGAAAGCAAGGTCACTTTTTGCCGTTCCCCCTCACCATCCACGGTGATACGTTTTCCCTTGATCAGCTCCAGCACCGCCAAAAAGGTCGCCACCAGATCGGATTTTGTCTGCGCATTTTCATACAGCGACCGATAGGATACCGTGCTTCCCTTGCGCAGCCGCCGCAGCACAAAAATGATCTTGGAGGAAACCGAGACGATCTTACGCGCCACAATATTATGAAACACGTGGGGCGACGGCGGCAGCTTCCGTCTGCCGCGTCCTGCCGCTGCCAAATAGGCGTCCAGTAGCTCGGCAGCCGCATGGCGACGGCGATAGGTATAATCCGGCTCGATCTCGGCGGGCTCCCGTACAAACAGGTCACCGCCGATGCATTGCCGACGCATCCTCTCTGCCGCTTCACGACACAGCTGATACTCAATCAGTTCACCGGTCAGCTGTTGCTTAAGCTCGTCCGCTTCTTCGTGACGGGGCAGTAGCATCGCGGATTTAATCTGCACTAAGCGAGCCGCCATATCCAGAAATTCCGTAGCCACATCCATATCCAGTTCCTGCATGGTATGGATGGTATCCATGTATTGCTCCAACAACTCATGAATGGGAATGTCGTAAATATTCAGTTTGTTCTTCTGCACCAAATGCAAAAGCAAATCCAGCGGCCCTTCAAAATCAGGCAGCTTATACGAGATCTCCATACAACAACCTCAAAACCCAAAAATCCTTAATAAAAATCCCATAACAAACAACCGCGCATTGGACAGCGGTACATCCAAATATCCGCTGAACAACAGCGCCATGATGCCCCAGGTAATATATCGGGAGTACCGTTCCATGCTGTAGATCCAGCGGGAAGGCACGACCAGCGCCAATATCTTGGAGCCGTCCAGTGGCGGCACAGGTATCAGATTAAATATCGCCAAACCCACATTGACCGACGCAAACACGCCGATCAGCACTATCTCGGCATACTGCAGCACCGCGATGCTGAGAGGAAGCGCACACAAGATACGGAACAGCCCCACCGATGCTGCCGCCATCAGCAGGTTGGATACGGGCCCCGCCAACGCGGTTAATGCCATACCCTGCTTGGGATTGCGAAAATTACGGGGATTTACCGGCACCGGTTTGGCAAAGCCAAAGCCGAACAAAAAGATCATCGCCGTGCCCCACGGGTCCAGATGGGCAAAGGGGTTAAAGCGAAGACGCCCATGCCAGTAAGCCGTGTTGTCCCCCAGCTTGTTCGCCGCCCAAGCGTGCGCCAATTCGTGGACCGGCATCATGACCAATACCAGCGCTACGTAACTGACCACCAGCAAAAGCGCATACGGTAAGGTTAACTGATTGCGATTTTGTAGCAGCTCCATCAGCATACCGACTTCACCCCCGTTAACGGTATCCAATAAATTTCCATATTGTAGTATAGCGTAAACAGCGCAAAATTACAAGGAAAAACCTCCCCTTTGACGAAGTTTTCAAAAAAAATTTGCAACTTGCGAAAAAAAACTTGCTTTTCCAAAAGAAATCTGCTAATATACTTCTGTTGCTTTGGATTTGGCGGGAGTTTTCCGCCTACGATTCGTTGAAGGAGGTGCAGAAAAATGGCAAAATGTGATTTCTGCGGCAAAGCTGTTACGTTCGGTATCAAGGTGTCTCACTCTCACAGACGTTCCAACCGCGTGTGGCGTCCCAACATCAAACGCGTGAAGGCTGTGGTCAACGGCTCACCGAAAAAGGTTTACGCCTGCACCCGTTGCCTGCGTTCGGGTAAGGTTACCCGCGCTGTCTGATCGGTTTTGAACATTCCCGCTCTGTGTGACAGGGCGGTCAAGTAAAAAGGCGGAATGCTTCGGCATTCTGCCTTTTTACTTTTTTCTTGCGTTTGCGGGCAATACTGTATATAATAAGTGGTACAAGCTTATTCTAGGAGGCGTCTTCATGAACATTTGGCACGATATTTCACCCGATCGTATTGCACCGGAAAGCTTTACCGCCGTTATCGAGATCCCCAAAGGCGGAAAGAACAAGTACGAAATGGACAAGGAAACCGGTCTGCTTCGCTTGGATCGGGTGCTGTACACCGCCACTCACTATCCTGCCAATTACGGCTTTATCCCCCGCACCTACGCCGACGACGGCGACCCGCTGGATGTGCTGGTTATGTGTCAGGAATCCATCGTTCCCATGACGCTGGTGCAATGCTATCCTATCGGTGTTATCAAAATGATCGATGAGGAATCCATTGACGAGAAGATCATCGCCGTACCCTTTAAAGACCCCTCACTTTCCTGCTATCAAGACATTTCCGAGCTGCCCAACCATACCTTTGAAGAAATCCAACATTTCTTCACGGTTTACAAATCGTTGGAGGGCAAAAACACGGTGGTGAACGAGGTCCTCGGCAAACAAGCGGCGCTGGACATCATCACCCACTGCATCGAGGAATACGATCACTGTTACTGTGGCAAACGATAAGGGGATATTTTAATGACAAATCTATACGGACAAGAAAATCTGACCATGCTCACCGACTTTTACGAGTTGACCATGGCCAACGGCTTTTTTGAAAACGGACGAGGCGAGCAGATCGCCTATTTCGATATGTTTTTCCGCAATGTTCCCGATGGCGGCGGTGCCGCCATCATGGCGGGCTTGGAGCAGGTCATCCATTACCTGAAAAATCTATCCTTCTCGGAGGAGGATATCGATTTTCTGCGTAGTAAAAACCTGTTCAGCGAAGCTTTCTTGGCATATCTGGCAAAGTTTAAATTCACCTGCGACGTATGGGCCGTGCCGGAGGGCACGCCCATCTTCCCTCACGAGCCCATCGTGACCGTGCGCGGCCCTGCCATGCAGGCACAGTTCGTAGAGACCATGGTGTTGCTGGCGATCAATCATCAGTCGCTCATTGCTACCAAGGCCAATCGCATCGTACGGGCGGCGGAAGGTCGAGCGGTGATGGAATTCGGTTCCCGCCGTGCTCAGGGCTTCAACGGCGCCGTATACGGCGCCCGCGCCGCTTACATCGGCGGCTGTGTGGGCACCGCCTGCACCATCGCCGACCGTGAATTCGGCATTCCCGCACTGGGTACCATGGCACACAGCTGGGTGCAGCTGTTTGACAGCGAATATGAAGCATTTGCCGCCTACGCGAAGGTGTATCCCCATTCCTGTACCTTGCTGGTAGACACCTATAACGTACTGAAATCGGGTATTCCCAATGCCATCCGTGTATTTAACGAGGTGCTGCTTCCCATGGGCTGCCGTCCCAAGGGGATTCGTTTGGATTCCGGCGACATCACGTATCTGACCAAAAAGGCGCGCAAGATGCTGGACGATGCGGGTTTCCCCGACTGTGCCATCTGTGCCTCCAACTCATTGGACGAGTATATCATCCGCGACATGATCCGCCAAGGCGCCTGCATTGACAGCTTCGGCGTAGGTGAGCGACTCATCACCGCTTCCAGTGCACCGGTGTTCGGCGGTGTGTACAAGCTGGCAGCTATTGAGCAGGACGGCACCATCGTCCCCCGTATCAAGGTCAGCGAAAACGTGGCAAAGATTACCAACCCCTGCTTCAAGGAGCTGTGGCGACTGTATGACCACGATACTGGCAAAGCTATCGCCGATGTCATCACCCTACACGATGAAGTGATCGACGATACCCAGCCTTACGAGATCTTCGATCCGGAACATATCTGGAAACGCAAGACTATTACCAATTTCCGTGCCGTGCGCCTGCGCCGCCGTATTTTCGAAAACGGAAATTGTGTGTACGAAACGCCCACCGTCAGTCAGATCCGCGATTATTGCCGCGAACAAATGGACACCCTGTGGGATGAGGTGCTGCGCTTTGAAAATCCGCACAAATACTATGTTGACTTGTCTCAGGCCCTATGGGACGAAAAGCAAAAGCTGCTGTCCCGCCACGGACACTAAACAAAAAGCAGCACCGCCGCGGCGGTGCTGCTTTTTTATTCGATAGTTGCCATCATGGCACGAAGATTTTTCAGTCCCCGCGCAATACCGGTAAGGCAATCCTCTTCCCCTTCGTATTCGATGGTGACATATCCCTCGTATCCGCTTTTCTTTAAGGCTCTCAAACAGCGGGTCACCGGAACATCCCCTTCTCCGATCACCGCACCGTACAAGTATTGTCCGCCTCGCGAGACGATCCATTCCTTGCCCAACGGTTTTTCACGGACTACCATGTCCTTGGCATGAGCATGAACGGCATAGGGTGCCACTCGCGACACCGCCGTAGCCGGATTTTCATCCACACACAGGAAATTACCCATATCCACCAACAGGCCGTAATTATCGTGGGCCACCGCGTTGAAAAGACGTTCCACGCGGTCACTGTCCTGAGCGATAAAGCCGTGGTTCTCACTGCAGGTACGGATACCCAGCTGTGCACCGTATTCGGTAACCTGCCGTGCGCACCGAGCAATGGTAGGCAGCATCCGATCAAAGCTGCGGGTGTTGCCGCTTTTTCCCAATTCGTAGCACACATCGTGGCGGAAAACGGGCGCACCCAAAATATGAGCAATGTCCAACTGCCCTTTTAAGCGTTGTATTTCCAATTCCAGCTTCTCCTCATCGTCTGCATACAGACAAGCACCTAACGTATACGCCACAATGGGTAAGCCCAACCGATCCGCCTCAGCACGAATGGCTTGTGCATTTTTCTTTTGTTCCTCGGTAGGATTAATTTTCTTTTCTGCTATTAATTTCAAATTGGCAACTGCGAATGGGATAAGGAGAAATACTGCTCCAAATATGAGCCATTCATACCACATCAGCAGACCTCC
>JAFVQV010000006.1 GCA_017504645.1 Clostridia bacterium
ATTTTTTTCGCTTTTGGCAAGGCAGTCCCGCAGTGCGGAAATCGCCTCCTCCTTAGTCATATCCAGTTCTCGTTCTCCCACGGTCAACCCTCCTCGCCGCGCAAATATCGCGCCGTGTCTGTCAGTGTCAGATCGGCTTTGCCCGTAGCGGCTTTTACGGTAATAGTTTCAGTATTGCCTTTGTGCTTCCATTCTATCAGCTGTGCCTCACACAGGATCTGCAAGCACACATACACCTGTGCAAAGGTCTGCGTTTTGTCATCGATGCTGTGGCGCAGTGCCTCCACAGTGCCGGAAAACGCACCTCGTTTTAAGTAACGATACACGGAAGCCAGTGCTTCCCGCGGCGGCATGACGGGGCATTCTCCGCGGCTTTCGCGGCGGAGCACCGCGTCGTACACGGCCTGTCCGTTCAGCAAATCCTCCTGCACCGTATCAGCGTAGCGAATGTCCTTGATAACAGCGGATACGCTGACCGTACCGCGGAATTCGTTGCGATCCAGTGTGACCGCCACATTCACCATATCTCCCACCGCAAAGCGGAAAGTATCCGGTTGCACCGAAAAGCGCATGGCGGTGATCTGTGAGCCGTCGCGGGACAAGGTAAGGCGCAAATGCTTACCGCCGCTCACCGGTTCTATCCGTTCAATACGCATACCGAACAATCCGAAAATCGGAGCGGGATTTCCGGCGCCGAAGGGCTCCATGACCGACAGACACGCCGGCAATTCGGGAGTGATCTGGGCGGGACGCAGACGGCAGTCCATCACCAGTTCGGGGATCGGCATGGTGGGGCAGGTCTCGGCAGCATAGGCGTTGAGGCGGCGGGAAAATTCCTCCAGCCGCGCCGCTTCCAGTGTGACACCCGCGGCCTGCTCGTGCCCGCCGTAGCCCAGCAGACAGTCGGAACAGGCGCTCAGTGTCTCATACAGTGAAAAGCCGTGGATGCTGCGACCCGAGCCACGGGCAATGCCCCCGTCCACAGACAGCACCAGGGTGGGTTTACCGTAACATTCCAGTAGGCGGGATGCCAAAATACCCAGTACCCCATGATGCCAGCCCTCGCCCCATACCACCAGCACCCGTTGTGCCAGTCGCTGAGGCTGCTGCTCCAATTCGTCGATCACCTGCTGCAAAATAGAGGCTTCGGTGGATTGACGCTGTATGTTCATATCGTTGATCTCGTGTGCCAGGGTATCGCTTTCTTCATCGCCTGTGCTGAGTAGCAGCTCCACTGCTTTTTCCGGATCGCCCATGCGGCCGGTGGCGTTGATACGCGGTGCCAGCATAAAGGCGACTGTTGACGCTGTCAGCGGACGGCCGCTTATGCCGGCGATCTCCTGCAGCTTTTGCAGGCCCGGACGAGTACCTGCGGCGATCTGCCGCAAGCCGCGGCGCACCAGCAGGCGGTTATCGTTCCGCAAAGGCATCACATCCGCCAAGGTGCCCAACGCCACCAGATCGGCGTATTGCTCCAGTGCCCAGTCGGCGTCGCCCTCCAGTGCACACACCAGATGAAACGCCATGCCCACACCGGCAAATTCTTTAAATTCGCTGGGGCAGTCCCGTCGGTGGGGATCCACTACCGCCACCGCGGCAGGCAGCTCCGCGGGCGGCTGGTGGTGGTCGGTCACCACCACATCAATGCCGCACTGCGCCGCATACTCGATCTCTTCCACGGCGGAAATGCCGTTGTCTACCGTGACGATCAGCTGAACGCCTCGCTGCACCATGCGGTCAATGGTGGTACAGTGCAGGCCGTACCCGTCACCATCCCGATGGGGCAGCGTATAGTCCACATGCGCCCCGCGCAAGCGCAAATAGGAATACAGCAGCACGGTGGCGGTAATGCCGTCGGCATCATAATCGCCGTACACCATGATGTATTCCCCGTTGTCCAACGCGCGCTGAATACGCTCCACCGCCGCGTCCATGTCGGCAAACATAAACGGGTCTGCACGCAGCTCGTCACCCGCCAAAAACTCCATGGCCTCATCGGCATCGGTGATCCCTCTGCCGGTAAGCAGCAAGCACAACACCGGATCCAGCCCGCACTCCTCCGAGAGCGAACCCGCCTTTTCTTTATCCAGTTGTAAAAACGTCCAGCGCTTACAACTCATATCGATTAGTCCCTTTCACAAAACAGTATCCCATTTTATTTACTTATAGTACCATTTTTTTGCGCATTATTCAATATATTTCTCGGCTTTTTCCCACCTGTTTTTACCATTTTCTGCAATTTATGGTTTTTGTTGACAAATTTTGCAAATTGTGTTATGGTGAGGATGGTAATTGGTGTGACAGGAGGTGTGTATATGAAATCCACAGGCATCGTTCGGGAAGTGGATCGTGCCGGACGGATCGTGCTTCCCATTGAACTGCGACGCACATTGGAGATCGAGGAAAACGATTCGTTGGAGATTTTCACCGAGGATAATATGATCATTCTCAGACGGTATGAGCCTGCCTGTATCTTCTGCGGCAACGCCAAGGATGTGGTCCCCTACAAAGGGCGCAACATTTGCCCCGACTGCATCGAAAATTTGATGAAACGCCTGTAATATCGTGCTGTAAACGGCATGCCGAGTCTCTTTCGGCATGCCGTTTTTTGCGTCTATTTGCCGCTGTAATATGCATATACATGAAACATCCATACTGCAAAGGGTGTGAATGTCATGAATCCAAACGAATGGAAAGAACGCATGGCGAAATACGAGCAAGAGCTGCTGCAAATGCGAAAGTCCAGCCGCCTTTCGTCGGAAGAGGTCTCCCCTGCTCCTACGGTGCCCTCCCCGCCTGCGGAGCATTTCCAAGGCAATATCAGCCAAGAGGAAAACAGCGGCGATTACCAGCCCAAACCGATCACGCCGCGCACGGCCCCGTTGCGGGTACGGGTGGTAACCGATGCCGAGGGGCAGCCGGTGGGAGGTGCTCTGGTGGGGGTGGATAAACGCACGCCCCGCGGACGGGAGCCGCTGTATGTGCGCCTAAACGATCCCGAGGGATATACCGAGCAGCTGCCCATTCCCGTTGGCGAAGCGGATACGGTGTTCGATATCTGGACCTCCGCTGTGGGGTTTTACCGCGAGATCAAAAACGGAATTATCTCTCGCGGAGAGCCGCTGGAGCTGACCATCCGCCTGACCCCGTTGCCGGAGCTTTGAAAGGAGATCGTTATGGAATATTATTTTCCGCAGCCCATCTTCCCGTTCCCCTCTGAGGATCACATATTGGAAAAAGGCGAGCACAGTCCCTTGGTATACATCCTGCAATCGGTGCTCCATGAGCTGTCTGCCGATTATGTGACCCCCAAGGCGCCCGCCATGACCGGTACTTACGACGAAGCCACCGTTCAGTCGGTACAGCATTGGCAGCAGGTAGTCGGTCTGCCCACAAACGGCGTGGTGGATCGGTTTATTTGGGATATGTTGGCAGAGTTATACAATGCACGATTGACATAAACTACGAGGGAGGTGCAGCTTGAAACATTCGCGTTTTGTTAAAAATGCGGCGATTCTTACCGTCACTTCGCTGATCTTGCGGACGGTAGGCATCTTTTTCCGCATTTATTTGTTCGGCAAGATCGGCGCGGAGGGTATGGGGCTGTACCAACTGGTAATTTCCATTTATGTGTTGGGCTCCACCTTTGCCACCTCCGGCATTTCCACGGCGGTCACACGGCTGGTGGCTGACGAACTGGTATGCGGCACTGCCCGATCGGTACGGCATATCCTCCGCCGCAGTGTGGCACTGAGCCTGTTGATCGGTATCGCCTCTACCCTGCTTATCTTTTTCGGGGCAGAGCTGATCAGCGTATACTGGATCAAGGATATCCGCGCCGTACCCGCGCTGAAAATGCTGTCATGGAGCCTGCCGTCCATGGGCGTGTCCTCCTGTCTGCGAGGGTATTTCATTGCCCGACGAAAGGTGGAGGGCACCTCTCACGCCCAGCTGCTGGAACAGGTGGTGCGCATCGCGGTCATCATGCTTATCATCGACCGATTTGCCGCGTCGGGACTGGCTACCGCCTGTTTGGCGGTGATGATCGGCGACACCGTGGCGGAATGGTCCTCCTGCGGGTATATCGCTTTCGGCTATTTCCGTGATAAGCGACGGCTGGAACGAGAGACCGCCGGCATCGTCAGTGAGCGACAGCGAATGCCGGTGGTGCGGCAGCTGCTGTCCATCGCGGCGCCCATCACCGCGGGACGGTATCTGAACACCATCCTGCGTACCATTGAGAATATTCTTGTTCCTAACAGCATCGCCCGTTTCTGCGGATCGCGGGAAAGCGGACTGTCCCAATTCGGTGCGCTAAAGGGTATGGCACTGCCGCTTATTTTCTTTCCCGCTTCGTTTTTGTCTGCCATGTCTACTTTGCTGATTCCTGAGATTTCCTCTGCCAATGCCGGTCATCGGCAGGATCGCATCAAATTTTCCATCGAAAAGGCGCTACACATCACGCTCACCGCGTCCATGCTCATCGGGGCAGTGTTTACCGCCTTTTCCAAGCAGCTGGGGCAGCTGCTGTACGGCAGCACGGAGGTGGGGATCTACCTGCGAGTACTGGCACCACTGACCCCCATCATGTATGCGGAGAGTATCGTGGACGGTATCCTCAAGGGGCTGAATCAGCAGGTCAGTTCGCTGAAATACAGCGTGGCGGATTCCGCCATCCGCATCGTGCTCATCTTCTTTTTGGTACCCCGATATGGCATGGGCGGATTCTTGTTCATCATGGTGATCAGCAACGTGCTGACCTCGTTCCTCAATATGAACCGCCTGTTGACCGTGACGGGCATGCACATTCGTTGGGGGCGATGGATCCTGTGTCCCCTGCTTTGTGCCGTCACTGCGGCGGCCGCAGCCATATTACTGACAAAACTCCCTGTTTTCGCCGCGTTTCCTACGATCGTCGTCGCGATAGCGGGTATTCTGGTACTGTGTATCCTGTACAGTATTTCCCTGTTAGGGCTGGGCTGCATCTCCCTACCAAAGCGGCAACGGACAGCGGTATAAAAAATTGAAAATTTTTGAAATTCCCACTTGACAACGGGCGGATGATAGTGTATGATAGTCAAGCAGTTTGAAACGCACCATTAGCTCAGTTGGTAGAGCACCTGACTCTTAATC
>JAFVQV010000048.1 GCA_017504645.1 Clostridia bacterium
AGAGGGGTTAACTTTTGCCGACAAGCTGCTAATGGCAGCGTTTCAGTCGGCGACCCTGCGTACAGCCGGATTTGATGCCATCGGGCAAGGAAACCTTTCTCCCGCCGATATGCTGGTGGGCATCCTGCTTATGTTCATCGGTGCCTCCCCCGCCTCTACCGGCGGCGGTATTAAAACCACCACTTTCTTTATCGCGCTGGTAACCGTAGTATCGGTGATCCGCCAAAAAGAGGATTACAACATCGGTAAGCGCCGTCTTTCCGTACAGCAGGTACGAAAGGCACAAGCCATTTTGTTTATGGCGTTATCGGTGGTGGTGGTGGACACCTTTCTCATCTGCTTTATCCAATCCGTTGGCGGAATACCGATGGCACTGCCGGATGTGGTGTATGAGGTGGTATCCGCCTGTGCTACCGTAGGGTTGTCCACGGGTATTACCGCTTCGCTTTTTCCCTTGTCAAAGCTGATTCTCATTGCTACCATGTTCGCCGGTCGGGTGGGACTGCTGACTGTGACCCTTGCCTTATCCGGTAATCCTCAAAAAAACAACGCCGTCCGCTATCCGGAAGAACGGATCATGGTCGGCTGAAAGGAAGAATATTATGAAACAAATCGCTGTATTAGGGCTGAGCCGTTTCGGCGTAAGCGTTGCCCGCTCTCTTGTCGCTATGGGAGTCGAGGTACTGGGTGTGGATCTGGACGAGGAAAAGGTCAACGACCTGGCCCGTGAGCTGACACACACCGTGCAAGCCGATATCCTGGACGATGACGCGCTGGATACGCTGGGATTACAGGAATTCGATGTGGTCGTGCTGTGCATCAAGGATATTGAGATCAGCTGTCTAACCACCATCGCGTTAAAGGATCACGGTGCCCGTTATGTGGTGGCACAGGCGGCAGGAGATGCTCACGCCCAGATTCTCCACCGCATCGGCGCGGATAAGGTGATTATGCCGGAACGGGATATGGGTGTCCGCGTAGCAAAAAGTCTTGCCGGCAACAATATCATGGATTATATGGAGCTTTCCTCCACCCACAGTCTGTTGGAAATGGAGGTGCCGGCGGAGTGGATCGGGCGTTCCCTGATCGATTGCAAGGTACGCAACAAATACGGCTTAAACGTGGTGGCTATCCGCTCAGATTCCGGCTTGCGGGTGTCCCCTACCGGCGACGATGTTTTCCAAAGCGGAGATGCCATGGTCGTGATTGGTGAAAATCATGTGCTGGATAAGTTTTCCTCGCTGAAAAAGCACTGATAAACTAAAAAAGGACACGCAGGTTTCAATGAACTTGCGTGTCCTTTTTTTATGATACTGTCAACAGCTTGAGAAACTCCTCAACGATATATGCTGCCGTGCACTCGGCACCGACGGGGGTCGGGTGACAAGCATCCGTACCGCCGGCAAGCCACTCGCCTTGCCCGAAATTGTCGGCATCGGGATCAAAATGTGACGTCCATAATGCGTGAAGATCGATGTACGGAAGTCCCCGTTCTGCCGCCAGTTCCTCGATGCGTGCACACTGTGCCGAAACAGATTGATCGTTATAGGTAGCACTCATTAAAATGAGTGTGGCCTCCGAGTTTCGTGCATGCACATCGTCCAGTAGGTTACGATAATTTTCTTTAAACGCATCGGGTGATACGTATTTTTTCGGATCGGCTTGCAGTGCATCGTTAATACCGAACATGAAAAATATCACATCCGGCCTTTTCCCGTTGGCAAGAACACCGGTAAAATCGTCAATGCGCTTGTGAGCGCGGGCAACCGTGTTGCCTCCAACGCCGTTTTTTATGATATCCGCCTTGCCCTGTCCTTCCCCCAAGGAGACTAAGGTGGGACCATCAAACCCTTTTAAAGGAGAGGCTTCATCTGCCATGATCCCGTCATATCGATAAACGGCATATCGGTGAAATTCCTTGGCAAAAAGCGCAGCAAATTTTGCTACATAGGTTTCCTCTGGGCGGCAATGATTTAGACCGTGCGTGACACTGTCTCCTACAAATTCGATAGTCAGGTCGGCCTGTGCCTGTAATTTTTTTGAGATCCTCTTCATTTTTATCTCCTACAGCGACAAGTCCAGTAAATAACCTGCCGCAACCCCCGCCACTGCCGACAGGCAGATAATGAGGATCGGGTGCACCTTGCGAAAAGCCAGCACCGCCATGACCAAAAAGATGCCGAGAGATACCCACAGTGCCGCCGTGCCAAACACCGCAGCAGTCACCCCTGCAGGGAAAAACACGGTTTCCCCGATGGATACCACCGCCGCGCCAATCAGGCCAATGGCAGCGGGCTTGATACCCGTCATACAACCGGCAACGATGCGGTTGGTCTTGAATTTTTCGAAGCATTTTGCCACAATGAGGATGATAATGAAAGACGGAAGCATCACGCCCAACGTGGCGCAAAAAGAGCCGAAAATGTCGCCCTGTTCCACACCCACATAGGTGGACATATTGATGGCGAAAGGACCGGGTGTGCTTTCTGCCACCGCTACGAAATTTATCAATTCCTCGTTGGTTGCCCAATTACGATTGAGCACCTCCTGCTGAATAAGCGGGAGCATGGCGTACCCGCCGCCGAAGGTAAACAGACCGATCTTGAAAAAGGTCCAGAATAATTCCAAAAAGATCATGATTTCCTCCTTTCGCTTAGGAGAGAAACCATCAGGCCGAGAATGGCACAGGCGATAATGATGATGAGCACGTGGAAATCAAAGATCGCCGCCGCCACAAAAGCGCCCGCCATAGCAGCATACGCCACGGGACTTTTTTTGCATTTGCGGTACATGGTCCACAAAGATTTCAGTACCAGAGCCAGCACACCGGCACGAATGCCGTAAAAGGCATATTTCACCGCGCGGATGTCTTGAAATTCACGCAGCAGACCGGAGATCAGCAAAATAATAATAAAGGAAGGCAGCACCACGCCCAAGGTGGCACAGGCAGAGCCAAGCACGCCCGCCACGCGATACCCCACAAAGGTGGCAGAGTTGATGGCAATGGGACCGGGGGTGCTTTCTGCGATGGCGATGATCTCCAGCACATCGTCATCGGTGACCCAGTGATGCTTTTCCACCGCTTCTCGCTGAATAAGCGGGATCATGGCGTATCCGCCGCCAAAGGTGAACGCACCAATGCGGAAAAAGGTGCTAAATAACTGCCAAAGCCGACGGGGACGGGAAAAGACTGCGTTATCTTCGCTCATACAGATCCACGTATCTCCCTTCCGGTTTCACATTGATGTAGGCAGGACGAATGATCTTGCCCGCATTTTGTATTTCCTCGATACGGTGCGCACTCCACCCCGCGATGCGCGCCACCGCAAAAATAGGGGTAAACAGCTCACAGGGGAGTTCCAGCATCCGATAGATCAGACCGGAATAGAAGTCCACATTAGCGCTGACGCCCTTATACATTTTGCGCTTTTCCGCAATGATGGAGGGAGCCAGCCGCGCCACGGTTTCATACAGGGCGAATTCTTCCTCGCAGCCCTTTTCCACGGACAGTTCTCGCGCAAATTTCATCAAAATGTCCGAACGTGGATCGGACAAAGAGTATACTGCGTGGCCCATACCGTAGATCAGACCTGCATTATCAAACGCTTGCTTATCCAACAGGCGAACCAGGTAATCGGTGATCTCGCTTTCGCTGTCGGTGTTGATGCAGGTCTTCATATCATCGAACATGCGCACTACTTTAATATTGGCGCCACCGTGGCGGGGACCTTTCAGCGAACCCAGTGCCGCCGCTACTGCCGAATAGGTGTCGGTACCGGAGGAGGTCACCACATGAGTAGTAAAGGTGGAATTGTTGCCGCCGCCGTGCTCGGCATGCAGCACCAACGCCAGATCCAGTATTTTCGCCTCCAGCGGTGAAAACTCGCCGCTTTCACGGAGCAAACGCAGCAGATTCTCCGATGTGGACAGTTCCGGATCGGGCATATGGATAAACAGGCTTTTTCCTTGATGATAGTGCTGGTAGGATTGATAGCTATACACCGCCAGCATGGGAAATACGGCGATCAGCTGCAAGCATTGGCGCAATACATTTGCCACCGAAATATCATCGGGGTTCTCATCGTAGGCATACAGCGCCAGCACACAGCGGGACAAAATGTTCATCATATCCCGACCGGGGGCTTTGAGGATCATGTCGCGCACGAAGGAGGTTGGCAGGCTGCGATAGTCCCCCAGTTCGCGGCGAAATTGCGCCAACTGCCCTACCGTGGGGAGTTCGGAAAAGAGAAGCAGATATACGATCTCTTCAAATCCAA
>JAFVQV010000049.1 GCA_017504645.1 Clostridia bacterium
ATTATGGAAATGCTGAAATACATCGATTTTAAGCCGGATATCATCCATGCCAACGATTGGCAATGCGGCTTAATTCCCATCTATCACACCCTGTTTTATGCGCCGCAGCCGGAATATTCCGGTATCCGCACGGTGTTTACCATCCATAATATTCAGTATCAAGGCAAATACGGCATGGAGATACTGGAGGATGTGTTCGGTCTGCCTCAATCCGCTGCCCATTTGGTGGAGCATGACGGCTGTGTGAACCTGATGAAGGGAGCCGTTGAAACGGCTGACCGTGTCACCACCGTCAGCCCCACCTACGCACAGGAGATTTTGGATCCCTGGTTCTCCCACGAGTTAGATCCCATCTTGAAATTGCGGGAGTGGAAGTTGTCCGGCATCCTCAACGGTATTGACACGGTGCAGTACGATCCGGCTGTCGACCCCGCTTTGTATGCGCCGTATTCCGCGGATGATCCGGCAGGAAAGGCGGAAAACAAACGAGCGTTACAGGAACGACTTGGCTTGCCGCAGCGCGCAGATGTGCCGCTGATCGGCATGGTCAGCCGGTTGGTATCTCACAAAGGCTTTGACTTGGTGCAGTATGTACTGGATGAGTTGATGCAGGAAGATATCCAAATGGTGATCCTCGGCTCCGGCGAATGGGTATATGAAAACTTTTTCCGTGAAGCACAACAGCGCTACCCGGGTAAGTTTTGTTACTGTGCCGGCTTTGTTCCCGAACTGGCGCAAAAGATCTACGCTGCGTCCGATCTGTTCCTTATGCCCTCCAAGAGCGAGCCTTGCGGTCTGTCACAAATGGTGGCCTGCCGCTACGGTTCGGTTCCCATTGTACGGGAGACCGGCGGTCTGAAGGATTCCATCCACGATTGCGGCGATGGGGAAGGAAACGGGTTTACCTTCCAAACCTACAACGCAGGAGATATGCTGCACGCCATTCGGCGTGGACTGGGCGCCTATCGGAACAAGGACCACTGGCCCATTTTGGTGGATCGCGCACTGCGCTGCGATTTCAGCTGGGGACGCTCTGCCAACGAATATATTCGATTGTACAAAGCCGTTTTGCAGAAATAAAACATTTAAGGAAACCGCGATGAATCGTCATCGCGGTTTCCTTTGCCTGTGTGTAGAAAAAGGTTGAAAATAGTCACAGAAAATGGTATACTAGAACGTGTGAGGTGAGACCTATGGATGCCATCAAAAGAATAACTATTATCATCCCGTCTCTTAGCCCGGACGATAAATTGCTGTCCTTGCTGGCTGATTTAAGGGAGACGGGGTTTGCTCATATTTTGTTGGTAAACGACGGCAGCAGTGCGGAATACGATTCCTATTTTACTGCGGCAAAAACCGAATATGGCTGCACAGTGCTGACCCATGCCGTTAACCAAGGAAAAGGGCGCGCCCTCAAAACCGCGTTTAATTACCTGCTGGCGGAATGTCCCGAGTGTATCGGTTCGGTCACAGTGGATTCCGATGGGCAGCATCGCATTGCGGACATTATCAAGGTTGCGCAGGAAACGGTGGCGCACCCCGAAGCACTCATCATGGGTTGCCGCGATTTTTCACCCGCTAATACCGATATTCCGCCTCGCAGCCGTTTTGGAAATGTGACGACCAGCCGCGTGCTGCGAATGCTGTGTGGTATTACCCTGTCCGATACGCAGACGGGTCTGCGGGGCTTTTCGCCTCAGGCCATGCGCCAATTTATGAAAACAAGGGGCGAGCGTTTCGAATATGAGATGAACATGATCCTGGATGCGAAAGAGAACGATATTCCGTTGATCGAGGTACCCATCGAAACGGTATACATAGAGGAGAATCGCACCTCTCATTTTAATCCGCTGAAGGATTCGTTACGCATTTATTCGGTATTTGCCAAATTTATTGCTTCATCGCTGTCATCCTTTGCAGTGGATATTCTGTTGTATTCGTTCTTCTGCTGGCTGATGTCGACCGTACTGGTCCCCGATATGCCGATGGGGAACGTGATCCTTGTTGCCACCTTTGCGGCGCGTATCTTGTCCGCTTTGTTCAATTACTTTGTGAATCGCAAAGGCGTGTTCAAGAGCAAAGGGGACAAGGGCGGCAGTCTGTTGCGATACGCAGTGGTGTGTGTGGTGCAGGTATGCATATCCGCTTTTGCTACCCGCGAACTTTACGAATTGCTCCACTGGGGCGAGACCTTGCTCAAGGTGTTGGTAGATACGGCCCTGTTCCTTGTCAGCTTCCGTGTGCAGCGGTCGTGGGTGTTTCGCAGTAA
Source organism: Clostridia bacterium (assembly GCA_017504645.1). Classification (GTDB taxonomy): domain Bacteria; phylum Bacillota; class Clostridia; order Oscillospirales; family Acutalibacteraceae; genus RGIG3009. The sequence goes on from JAFVQV010000049.1 coordinate 2,270, forward strand.
ATGAGCGTAATAAAGAAAACACGGTCAGCTTTTCGCTAACCGTGTTTCTGCGTTTTTAAGTAAATTTAGTAAAGAAGAAGCAAACAGGGGATAGGTTTTGGAAAGCTCTTCCGGAACCAGTGCCGGTGTGTGATCGCCGGCGTCGCTTTCCGCTAATTGTGCGATCTTGGCGGCGGTAATGCCCATGGTGCCCGCAGCCGCCGGCGCAAACAGGTACGGCGGAATGGAGAAGAAGGATTGTGGGTTATGGGAATTGGCCGCATAAAGCTCGCGGAATACAGTGTACACCGCCATGTTTAGGTAGGCGGACACCTCGTTTGTCAGTTCCTTGTTATCGTAATGCTGGAGCAGATCAAACAGTACCGTTACCGAATTGAGG
>JAFVQV010000050.1 GCA_017504645.1 Clostridia bacterium
TGTATATACATCGCGACCGCGATACATATCTTTCTTAGAGCTTTTCTTAGCTCGTTTGACGCTTAGCGTCTCGTTTTGTCGATCTCTCAATCGACCCGGATTCTGTGAATCTCTTAATTAACGGGTAGTGTTTTCTCTTGTCTTTGCATTGTTTAATTTTCAAGGTCCTCGCCGCCCCTTTCGAGACAGCTTTGCTAGCATACCAAACCTTTTCCTTTTTGTCAACACCTTTTTGCAACTTTTTTTGTTTTTTTGGAAAAGGTTTGTTTTTGCAACAAACAGCCCATGGCAGGCAGGTGTAAAAGGCCGTTTCGCACCGTTCCGTCGCCCATTAGCGACGGGGCATCGCACCATTCGTCGGGCAACGGGATCACCTGTTCCCCTTCGGTGCGGTTCACCGCGCACAGCAGCGTCTCGTTGTCGTCCCGCCGTTCAAAGACTACCACACCGTCACCCTCAAACAACGGGCGGAACGCCCCCTCCCGCAGTGCGGAGCACTCACCGCGAACCGCGCCCAGCTCCCGATACCACGCGATCAAATCGTTGTCCTCATGACCCCACGGATAGCACCCGCGGTTAAAGGGATCTTGATACCCCTCCATTCCCGCCTCGTCCCCGTAGTACACACAGGGAACACCGGGAATGCAATATTGCAGCACCGCCGCCAATTGCAGCAGCCGCTTTCCCCGTTGACGCTGTTCCGGCGAGAGGGTTACCTGCGCCTGCCAGTTGCGTCCCCGCCCGTGGGCAGGCTCTCCCGCCAGCAGGGTGATGGCGCGCTCCGTATCGTGAGTACCCAAGGAATTCATCAGCAACCGCGTCACTGGGGGCGGATAGTTTTCCACAACCGTCAGAATACTGTTGAAAAAGCGGCGAGCTTCTCCACCGCGCAAGAAATCCAAGATCGCCTGTCGGAACGGATAGTTCATCACGCTGTCCAGCTGCCGTCCAAGAAGATAGCGGCGACGGTGGCCGTAGCTGTGCTTGTTGCTGGCATCCTCCCATACCTCACCCAACACTATCGCATCGGGATCGGCGCGTTTCACCGACGCACGCAGCGCCTCCAAAAAGCCGTCGGGCAATTCGTCCGCCACATCCAGCCGCCAACCGGAGGCTCCCGCCTGCAGCCACCGCTGCAGAATACCGCCCTCGCCGGTGATATACGATAAAAACGCCTCGTTCAGTTCTTCTACCTCCGGCAACGTGTTGAAGCCCCACCAACCTGCGTATTCGTTTGGCCAATGGGAAAAGTGATACCACGACGCGTAGGGCGAGGTAGGCGACTGATACGCCCCCTCGGTACCGTACCGTCCGTTTTTATTAAAATACACACTGTCCGCACCGGTGTGACTGAACACCCCGTCCAGCATCAGGCGAATACCCAGCCGCTTGGCCTCTTTTGCCAATCGGCTCAGCTCCTCTTCTGTTCCCAGCAACGGATCGATGCGGCTGTAATCCGCCGTGTCGTACCGATGATTGGAATGGGCTTCAAAAATCGGATTAAGATACAGGCAGGTCACGCCCAAGGATTTCAGATACGGCAATTTTTCGCAGATTCCGTTCAGATCCCCGCCAAAGAAATCGTTGTTGCGAACGATGCCGTTTTCATCGGGACGCCACACGGGTTGTCCGCCCCAATCCTCCCGCAGAACGCGGTCGGCGGGAACACCCTCTTTTGGCTGACCCGAACGGGCAAACCGATCGGGAAACACCTGATACATCACGCCGCCTGCCAACCAATCGGGTGTAGTAAACCCGCTTTCGTAGCAGGTCAACTGCCACTGCCGCCCTTGGTTTTCGCACAGGACCGCCGTGGCGTCATCCTGACAGCACAGATATCGCCGTCCCCCGTCCGTGTCCAGCGCAAAAGAATACCAATACAGATCGGACAGAGCAGGCGTATAGCGGCAATCCCACCATTCGCGGTCATCACCCTCCATGCCGGCCCAGAACATACCATCCATCTGTTCCATGCCGCTGTCCGAGCGGTGACACAAGAACGCACCGCGACACCCCAGCGTGCGTGGCAGGCAGATGCGGAACAATATCTCCGTTCCCTGTTCGACCGCGCCCACAGGAAAGCGGTACCGTTCATCCCGTGAAGAAAACAGATGCATAGTGAAACTCCTTTATAATGTATATATAAGGATTATGCCACAAATTCGTTCCGTGTACAAGTATACGCGAAAAAATAATGGTTGTGCATTTTTGTTTTATTCGTTATAATAAAGGTACTATGATGCGCCAAGGAGTATGAGCTTATGAATATTCTGTGCATTTGTACGGGAAATATCTGTCGCAGCCCCATGCTGGAGCATCTGCTGCAAAAGGAACTGCCCAAGCACGGTCTCACCGATGTGACGGTGGTCGGCGCGGGCACGGATACCGTGGACGGCGCTCCCCCCTCTGCCCATGCCATTACGGTCATGCAGGAGATCGGCGTTGACATTTCACAGCATCGTTCCCGTCAGATCACCCAACCCATCGTAAACGAAACCGATGTGTTCGTGGCTCTCACCACGGAGCACGGTGTCAAATTGGCGTTCCTGTACGGCGTGGACCCGGAAAAGATTCTCGTCCCCGGCGCCGGCATCCCCGACCCTTACGGACGCGACTTGAATACCTACCGTGCCTGCCGCGATGCCATGCTGGAGGCCCTGCCCCAGCTGATCGAGGACCTGAAAGCCTTATGATAATACAAATCAAACCCCTGACCGCCACCCATATTGAGGCGATTGCCGCACTGGAGCAGGTGTGCTTTGCCGACCCGTGGTCTGCCGCGGGGCTGGCGGAAGAACTGCACAACCCTTGCGCCCGCTTTTTGGTGGCAGAGCTGGACGGCATCGTGGCAGGATATGTGGGCTGTCATCACATTGCGGACGAGGGGTTTATTACCAACGTAGCGGTTTCCCCCGCCCATCGCCGCTGCGGCGTAGCGCGGGCTCTTCTGACAGAAGCCTTGCGGCAGGGACAAGGCCTGTATCGCCTGACCTTGGAAGTGCGGGAATCCAACGCCCCCGCCATTGCCCTGTACCGTTCCCTTGGTTTTGTTAAGGACGGGGTTCGTCCCCGCTTTTATTCCCATCCCACCGAGGACGCAGGAATCTACAGTTACTATTACGCAGAGAAATGAGGCTTTCCCTTGAACATCTTGGCTTTGGAATCGTCCTGTGATGAGACCGCCGCCGCCGTTGTGCGGGACGGGCGGGAGCTACTGTCCAACCGCATCGCGTCGCAGGCGGACGAGCATCGTTTGTACGGCGGCGTGGTGCCGGAGATCGCCAGCCGCCGCCATACGGAGGCGATCAGCCTTGTCACCCGCGAGGCACTGGAGCAGGCAGGCATGACCCTTGCCGATATTGACGCCGTGGCGGTCACCTACGCCCCCGGTCTGATCGGCGCACTGCTGGTGGGCGTCAACTTCGCCAAGGGCTTGGCGCAAGCGGCAAACCTGCCGCTGATCCCCGTACACCATCTGCGCTCTCACATTGCCGCCAACTATCTGGTATATCCCGACTTGAAGCCTCCGTTTTTGTGCTTGGTAGTGTCGGGCGGACACAGCCACATCGTGCGGGTGGAGGATTACACCCGCTTCACGGTACTGGGTCGCACTCGCGACGATGCCGCCGGTGAATGCTTCGATAAAGCCGCCCGCGCCATGGGTATGCCCTACCCCGGCGGCGTGCATCTGGACAAGGCCGCTCAGTCGGGTGACCCTCACGCCTTTTCGCTCCCCCATCCGCACGTGGAGGGCTCTCCCTATGACTTTAGCTTTTCGGGGCTCAAGACCGCCGTCATCAACCTGCTCCACCGCGCCGAGCAGCGGGGCGAAACGGTCAATATTAACGACCTGTCCGCCTCCTTTCAGCATACCGTGTGCGAGATCCTGTGCGCCAACACCATGAAAGCCGCCGAACAGACCGGCGATACCACGCTGGTGTTGGCAGGCGGCGTATCCGCCAACTCAGGCCTGCGGGCCGCCATGGAACAAGCCTGTGCCGCCCGCGGCATGAAGCTGTACGTACCGCCCTTGTCCCTGTGCGGCGATAACGCCGCCATGGTTGGCGCCCAGGGGTATTATGAATTTTTAGCCGGCAACACGGCGGGTCCCGACCTCAACGCCTGTGCCACCCTGCCGATTGAATGATCCTGCTGACCGCGGATAACTTCCCGCGGTCAGTTTTTTTGTAAAATCAGGCAATATTTCTATTTAGACCTTGAAATAATAGGGTGCTTTGGGTATAATGTTATTTAGAGAAAGTTGGAATTTTTTTGATATTCCCACCCACGAAAGGAGATTTTTTCATGACAAACGCCCTGACGACCAATCCTTCGGTCCTCGCCTGGATCGAGGAGAAGATCGCCCTCACACAGCCCGACCGCGTCATGTGGATCGACGGCTCCAATGAACAATTGGAAGAACTGCGTGCCGAGGGTTGCCGCACCGGCGAGCTGCGTAAGCTCAACGAGGAAAAACTGCCCGGCTGCTATCTGCATCTGTCCGCGCTCAACGACGTGGCGCGTGTGGAGGGTCGTACCTTCATCTGCTCCGAAAAGGAAGAGGATGCCGGTCCCACCAACCACTGGATGGCTCCCGATAAGGCATACGATCTGCTGTACGATATCGCCAAGGGTGCCTACAAGGGCCGCACCATGTACATCATCCCCTATTCCATGGGCCCCGTGGGTTCTCCCTTTGCCAAATACGGCATTGAGCTGACCGACTCCATCTACGTTGTCATCAGCATGGCGATCATGACCCGCATGGGCAAAGAGGTATACGCCGCGCTGGGCGACAGTAACGACTGGATCCGTGGCCTGCACTGCAAGTGCGATATCGACGAGGAGAAGCGCTACATCTGCCACTTCCCTCAGGATAACACCATCATCTCGGTCAACTCCGGTTACGGCGGAAACGTGCTGCTTGGCAAGAAATGCTTCGCTCTGCGTATCGCCTCCAACCTGGGTCGTCAGGAAGGCTGGCTGGCTGAGCACATGCTCATCCTCGGTCTGGAGCGTCCCGACGGCACCATCACCTACATCGCAGCGGCGTTCCCCTCCGCCTGCGGCAAGACCAACCTAGCCATGCTCATTCCGCCCGAGCTGTACCGCGAAAAGGGCTATAAAGTCTGGTGCGTGGGCGACGACATTGCCTGGATGCGCATCGGCGCTGACGGTCGTCTATGGGCGTGCAACCCCGAAAATGGCTTCTTCGGCGTGGCACCCGGCACCAACATGAAATCCAATCCCAACGCCCTCATCTCCACCCAGAAGAACACCATCTTCACCAACGTGGTGCTCAACGAGGACGACAACACCGTGTGGTGGGAGAGCCTGGACAAGAACCCGCCCAAGAACGCCCGCAACTGGAAGGGCGAAAAGTGGGATTGCACCGACGGCTCCAAGGGCGCTCACCCCAACTCCCGCTTTACCGCTCCCGCGAAGAACTGCCCCTGCATTTCTTCTGAGTTTGATTCTCCCGCCGGCGTGCCGATCTCCGCGATCGTATTCGGTGGCCGCCGTGCCAAGACTGCTCCGCTGGTGTACCAGTCCCGCGACTGGGATCACGGTGTGTTCGTAGGCTCCATCATGGCGTCCGAGACCACCGCTGCCGCCACCGGCGCCGTAGGCGTTGTCCGCCGCGATCCCATGGCGATGCTGCCCTTCTGCGGCTATCATATGGCCGACTACTGGGCACACTGGATCGAGATGGGCAAGAAGCTGGGCGACAAAGCTCCCAAGATCTTCAACGTCAACTGGTTCCGTACCGACGACGAGGGTCACTTCGTATGGCCGGGCTTCGGCGATAACATGCGCGTACTCGACTGGATCATCCGCCGTTGCGAAGGCACCGTGGATGCCAACGAAACCGCCATCGGCTACGTTCCCAATGCCGAGGATATCAACATCGACGGCCTGGAAGACTTCGATATCGAAACGCTGAAATCCATCCTGGAGGTCGACAAAGACCTGTGGGCGGCAGAGATCGACGGCATCACCGAGTTCTATGGCAAGTTCGGCGATAAGCTGCCTGCCAAGCTCACCGAGGAACTGGAAACCCTCAAAAACAACCTGAAATAAAGCATAACAAAAGCGGGTCGTTCGTGATGAACGACCCGCTTCTTTTTGTATTTACATGTGTTCCTCGATGTACGCGACCACGTCAGCGACGGTACGCATTTTCTCGATCTCTTCGTCGGGGATCTCCACATCGAATTCCTGTTCCATGTCCATGACCAGTTCTACGATGTCCAGAGAGTCCGCATGCAGATCATCGATCAAGCTGCTGGTCGGGGTGATGGTCTCCGGGTCGATGTCCAA
>JAFVQV010000051.1 GCA_017504645.1 Clostridia bacterium
CCTTAGAGGCACTGCGGGATAAGATCTCCATCGTATTGCAAAAGGCCGAGCTGTATTCCCGTTCCATTGAGAGCAACATCAATTGGGGCAAGGCGGATGCCACACCGTGGGAGATCAAAAAAGCCGCCGAGATCGCTCAAGCAGACGATTTTATCTGCGCCACCCAATACGGCTATCACACCTTGGTGGCCGAGGGCGGGCATTCCCTATCGGGCGGACAAAAACAGCGCATTTCCATTTCCCGCGCCATTTTAAAGGAGCATGAGATCCTCATTTTCGACGATTCCACCAGCGCACTGGATCTCAAGACCGAAGCGCGGCTGTACGAGGCCTTGCGGGCAGATTGTCCCCACACCACTAAGATCATCATTGCGCAGCGCATCGCCTCTATCAAGGATGCCGATCGCATCGCGGTGTTGGATCACGGCACCATCGCGGCGTTGGGCACCCACGATGAGCTGATGGGCACCTCCGATATTTACCGCGATATCTACCACTCCCAGTTAAAGGAAGGGGGTGCCGACCATGCCGAATAATCCCAAAACCAATCTGCCCGTAGGCTTTGAAAAGCCCTTGGATCAGCGGCAGGCCTATGCCCCCGCGGAACAGCGCCGCGGCGGCCCCGCTGTCAATTTCCGCGGCGGACCTCCCCGTGGCGGCCCCCACGGCATGGCACGGGAAATCGAAAAGCCCGCCAACGCGGGCAAAACCATTGCCAAGCTGCTGAAATATTTTAACCACGTAAAGCCCTTGCTGTTTACGCTGATCACAGCGGTGATCTTAGTCACGCTGGCGGCGCTGTTCGCTCCCGCCTTACAGGGAGATGCCATCGACCACATCGACAACGGGCGGTGGAGTCAGCTGTCCCGCTGCTTGATCACGCTGGCCATCGTTTACGGTGTCAACATTGTCTTTGGCCTTCTGCAATCGTTGCTGGCGGCGCGGCTGAGCCAAAGCGTGGTCAAGCGTATGCGGCACGATCTGTTTAAAAAGATCGATTATCTGCCCATCAAGTATCTGGACACCCACTCCAACGGCGACGTCATGAGCCGCATGACCAACGACGTGGAAAACGTATCCAACACCATTTCCCAAAGCCTTGGTTCACTGGTATCGGGCATCCTGACCGTGATCGGCACTGTCGCCATCATGTTCTTCAAATGCTGGCAATTGACCCTCATCACCATGGTATCGGTCATACTGACGGTGTTTGTCACCAAGAAAATGTCCGTCATGATGCGCCGCGTATACCGCAAACGTTCGGAGATACTGGGCAGACTCAACGGTCATTCTGAGGAAATGATCACAGGGTACAAATCCATCGTGGCATACAACAAGCAGGATGACGTTATCCGCGAGTTTAACGAGACCTCCGACGAGCTTGCCAAAGTGAGCATCAAGGCGGAGATCTTGGGCGGCTCTATGGGACCCATCATGAACTGCATTTCCAATATCAGTTTCGTCATTGTGGCGGCGTTCGGCGGCTATTTTGCTTACCTCGGCTGGATCTCCATCGGTACCATTTCCGCCTTTATCATTTACGCCAAGCAGTTTTCCCGCCCCATCAACGAGATCGCACAGCTGTACGGCTCTTTGCAGACCGCCGTGGCGGGCGCGGAGCGCGTGTTCGCGCTGATGGATCATCCCGACGAGGACAAAAGCGGTACCCACAGCATGGAACAGGTCAAGGGTGAGATCTCTTTTCACAACGTGGACTTCTCCTATGTGGAAGGCAAGCAGGTGCTGTACGATTTCAATCTGGATGTACGACCCGGGCAGAAGATCGCGCTGGTGGGTGCCACGGGTAGCGGTAAAACCACGGTGGTCAACCTGTTGATGCGGTTCTATCCCGTAGATGCCGGTTCCATCTGCATCGACGGCGTGGACATTCGGGATATCAAGCTGGATGAGCTGCGGCGCAGCATCGCCATCGTACTGCAGGATACGGTGCTGTTCTCCGACACCATCGCGGGCAACATCAAATACGCCGATCCCGACGCCTCACAGGAGGACATGATCCGCGCCGCCGACATGAGCAACGCCCGCTCTTTCATTGACAAATTACCCGACGGCTACGACACCGTCCTCAAGCAGGCTGGCGCGGGGCTTTCCCAAGGGCAGAGACAGCTGCTGGCTATTGCCCGCGCGGTGCTGGCAGATCCCAAGATCCTCATTCTGGACGAGGCCACCTCCTCAGTGGATACCCGCACCGAGCAGCGCATCCAAAATGCCATGGTGAACCTGATGAAAAACCGCACCAGCCTGATCATCGCCCATCGCCTTTCCACCATCCGCGACGCGGATAAGATCGTGGTCATGGACCAGGGACGGGTGGTGGAGATCGGCAACCACGACGAACTGCTCCAAAAGAAAGGAAAGTATTATACCCTTTACATGACTCAGTTTGCCGGGAACCAGACATAACAAAAAGGGGCTGCCGTTCTACGGCAGCCCCTTTTATTATCAGGGTATAAAATTTTCAAAAATATATGTACGGAAAAAGCCGCGGTGACGATCCACCGCCTCCTGCGAGCGGAAAGTCCAGCCCACGGGGAACGCACCCAACAGCACACTGACCCGCAATCCGAAGCACCGGCTGTGTGCCTGGTCGTAGGATACAAAATCGGGACGTCCCAAGAAGTTGAGCAGCAATTGCCCCAGTAGGTCGTACAGCAGCCCTTTTTTAGCATGGAGCGTCGCCAGCTGACCGCGGCAGATCGCGGGGCGGTGCCGCCGATACCACTGCAGCACCAAGGGGTTAAAGGATTGTATCCAATACTTCCCCGTATAACGGGAAAGCACCGCATCCGCCGCCTCGCATAAGCGGCGACAGGAGACACTGTCCTCACATTTAAACTCTATCAACAACGGTACCTGTCCCGCCACCGTATCCAGACATTCTTGCAGGGTGGGGATACGCTCATCGGAATCGCTCAAACGGTATTGCTTAAGCTGCTCCAGCGTGGCGGCCTCGACGCGCACCTCGGCACCGCACATCCGCGTCAGCGTATTGTCGTGAAATACCACCAGCTCGCCATCGGTGGTGATATGAATATCGATCTCAATTGCCAAGCCTTTTTCAATGGCCGCACGGTAGGCCGCCAACGAATTTTCGGGCGTGCCCGCCTGCAGGCCGTGCAAGCCACGGTGGGCAATGTAGCGCCCCTGCAGTTCCCGGCGCTCAGCATGGCGGCGGGTGGCGGGACAGACCGCAAACACGAACAGTCCCGCCAGCACGACCAAAACAACAATGACAGGTATCATACTTAGGCCTCTACATCAAAGGTTTCCAGTGCACTGCCACCTCGCTGGGGCTTACTGTCACCGTGGCGCACAAACAGCATGGTCACAAAGGACAGGGCGGAGAACAATACCGCGTAGGGGAACAAAATGTTGTAGCCCCAACCCAGTCGGTCAATGAGGAAGCCGGATAACAACGGCGTCGTGATCTGTGCCGCCATGGAAAAAGTGTAGTAAAAGCCGGTATATTTGCCCACATCGGCACCGGTGCTCATTTCCACTACCATGGGGAAAGAGTTAACGTTGATGGCCGCCCAGCCCACACCGACCAAGCCAAACAATGCATACATGACGGGAGTCTGGTGGCGAATGAAGATCGCCGCCGTGTAGCAGGCAGTCATCAGCGCGACACCGATGAGGATGGTCTTTTTACGACCCACCGCGCCGGATAAAAAGCCCAGCGGGACAAAGGCGGCAATGGCAGCCACCGTGGCCACCAGCAGATAACTGGAAGAGGTGCCCAAATCGGTGCCCCACACATTGACGCAATAGCGGGAGAACGCGGTGGTAACCGCATTGTACGCCATAAACCATAAGAATACCGATACCAGAATCAGGATCAAGCTGCGAAGCACGGGACGAGGCAACTTACCACCCACGGGGGCGGTTTCCTCCTCAGGCTCGTCCGTAACACCCGCTTCGGCAACCACCTTATTTTCTTTCAGCGCCAAGACCATTACCAGCACACACACCAGCATAAACGCCGCCACGACTACAAACACGGGCAGGAAGGACTGATCCTCGGCGTAGACGGTTTCACCGGCGGCATTTTTATCGCTGCTGAGCAGGAACATCATCACCACGGTGGTGAAGATACCACCCAGATACCCTACCAAATTGATGATGGCATTTCCCTTACTGCGCAGCGGCTTGGGAGTTACATCGGGCATATACGCCACGGCGGGCGTGCGGTACACCGCCATGACGATGAGCAGTGCCATCAGGGTGAAGAAAAAGCCCCAAAAATGGCGCGCCTCCTCGAACAGTGCCAGCACTACCATCAGCACCACCGCCGCCAGCGTGCCGAACAGAATGTACGGCGTACGGCGACCCAAGCGGGTGTGAGTGCGATCGGAAATGGCGCCGAACAGCGGCAGCATAAAGATCGCCAAAATGTTATCGATGGACATGATGGCGTTGGCAGCAAATGTCTCCAGCCCGAATACATTTTCCAGCAGGTACGGGATAACCTGATCGTAAAACTGCCAGAACGCCAGAATGGACATGAATGCCAAACCAATGAGTATGGTGCGTTTATAGTTGAGTTTCATAACCGCGCCTCCACTAAAAAATATACAAACATAGTATACCACCGTTTCGGCAGTTAAGCAAGCCGCTCCCTTGATTTCTTACACCAATTCTCATATTTGACCCTCCTCGGGCATACTTATAGGGTGAGGTGACGGATATGAGAGTGAAACGAATTGACTGGAAAGCCCTGATATTCTTTTTGGTGTACACCCTCGGGCTTGGGTTTTTGGGCGGTCTGCTGGGCGGGCAAATGGACCTGAGTTCCCTCAATCAGCCCGCACTGGTGCCGCCTGCCTGGTTGTTTCCCGTGGTGTGGACCATTCTGTATACCCTGATGGCGATCGCCGCCTATCTGGTGTACACCAGCCGCGACATCGACCGCGGCGCGCCTTTGCGGCTGTATCTGCTGCAGGTGATCGTCAACGCCCTGTGGCCCCTATTTTTCTTCCGCTTGGAATGGCGGCTGTTCGCTTTTGTGTGGATCCTACTGCTCATCGCGCTGGTGGTGCTCACCATGGTGGGCTTTAAGCCTATTTCCAATACGGCTTTTTGGCTGATGGTGCCCTATCTCGTATGGCTGCTGTTTGCCGCGTATCTGAATTTTTCCTTTTACCTGCTCAACCGATAAAAAAAGAGACCCGCATGCGGGTCTCTTTTTTGTTATTCGGCTTCGTTTAAGCGGTATTGCTCTTTCAGTCGATACTGCTCCTTGCAGCTGTTGTACATTTCCACAAAGCTTTGGTCGATGGTCTTGACCTCGTTGAGATACTGGTGGGTACGGAAGCTGTTGTGCTCCATTTCGATCAGCGTAACCGCCAAATTGGAGCAATGGTCGGAGATACGCTCGTAGTTATTCAGCAGGTCAGACAGCACAAAACCAAGCTCGATGGTGCAGCTGCCGCTCTGCAAGCGGCGGATGTGGCGGCTCTTAATTTGCGAAATGAGCAGATCAATGACCTGTTCCAGCGGCTCTTCCTGCGCGGCGAGGGTCACATCGTTCTGTTCGAAGGCGTCTACTGTCAGCGTCAGGATATCCGACACCGCACGGTTCAGCACCGTCAGATCCTCATCGGCAGCGGCGGAGAAGCTCAGCTTCTTTTCGTTGATCTCCTGTGCTACCTGCAGCAGATTGAGCGCGTGGTCGCCCAAGCGTTCGAAGTCACCGATGGAGTGGAGCAGCTTGGAGATCTGCGCGCTGTCATGCTCCGTCAGCTCTTTACCCGACAGCATTACCAAATAGGTGCCCAGCTTATCTTCGTACATATCGATCTCGTTTTCGGCGGCACGGATACGATCACTCACCTTACCGTCGTAGGTGGTCAGCATACTCAGCGAGGACAGCACCGTGTCCTTCGCCAAATGCGCCATTTTTATCACGCGGTTAGTACATTCCACGATCGCCACCGACGGGGTCGCCAGCAGACGCTTATCCATAAAGCTGTACTTCTCTTCTCCGTCACCCTTGATGACAAAATTGGCGATCTTTTCCAGCGTGCGGCGGAAGGGGAGCAACAAAACAGTGGTGAACACATTGAAGACCGTGTGTACCAGCGCGATGCCCATGGGATCGATATCCATATCCGTAAAGGCAAAGTGGAAAATAGCGTCGGCACCGTAGAAGAGGATGAGGCACACGATGGTGCCGATCAGGTTAAAGGAAACGTGTACCGCCGCTACGCGACGGGCGTTTTTGTTAACACCGATGCTGGACAGCAGCGCAGTGACACAGGTACCGATGTTCTGACCCATGATGATGGGCAGTGCCATACCGTAGGTCACGCCGCCCGCCATGGACAGCGCCTGCAAAATACCCACCGACGCGGCGGAGCTTTGAATAATGCCGGTAAACACCGCACCAACCAGCACACCCAGCAGCGGGTTGTTAAACGCCAGCAGAATGTTGGAAAATTCGGGCGAGTCCGCCAAGGGCGCCATGGCATCCTTCATCAGCTCCATGCCGTACATCAGCACCGCAAAGCCCAGCATGATGCTGCCCACGCTCTTGCGCTTGCTGCTTTTACCGATCATCGTCAGCAGGATACCTACCAACGCAATGATGGGTGAAAACGCCTCCGGCTTCAACAGGTTGACCAGCACATTATCACTTTCGATCCCCGCCAGGCTGAGGATCCAGGCGGTCAGGGTGGTGCCGATGTTGGAGCCCATGATAACACCGATGGTCTGGGACAGCTGCATGATACCGGAGTTTACCAGTCCCACGAGCATGACCGTCAGCGCCGAGGAAGATTGAATGGCAATAGTGATACCCGCACCCAGCAGCAGGCTGATAAACGGGTTGGCGGTCATGCGGCGAAGCATTTTCTCCAGCTTGCCACCTGCTACTTTTTCCAGCCCGGTAGACATCACATTCATACCGTACAGGAAGAACGCCAAGCCGCCGCACAGGGTGAACACCGAAAAGATATCCATATACACGCCCTCTTTCGTGCTTTTTGTCGAATTACTTCAGTTTATAGTATATCGTTGTTTTGTTAAATCCAAAGTTAGGTTATGTAAAATCTACGTAAAATTTTTTCTAAAAAACGGCAAAGCACGTCGTGCTTTGCCGTTTTTTATGCATATTCGGGGGTGGGAACGGGACGGACATTTTTTTCGTAAAAATAGCGGATAATGTCCTTGCGAGTGACAATGCCGATAAAGGATCCCAGATCGTCAATAACCGGGATGAAATTCTGGTTCATGGCGCGGTGCACCAGCTGTTCCATACCGGCGGTGATGCGCACCGGCGGGTTGCGGTCAAATCGCAGCACATCCCGCACCACCGCATCCTCCGTGTTCTGAATGGGGATACGCCGCAGTGACTCGTCCCCCTCTTTTTCCTGTTCCTGTACCAGATACCACAAAAAATCGCCCTCGCTGACCGTTCCCACATAGCGGTTTTCGCGGGTGACTACCGGTAGGGCGGTAAAGCCGCTGCGTTTCATTTTTTCCAATCCCTGACGTAGGGTACAATCGTCGTAAATGCATCCAACCTCATTTTTCGGGGTTAAAAAGTAGGCAACATTCATGGTCCATACCTCCTACTTCTACTATACTTCGCGAACATGAACAACATGTGAATAGTACGAAAAGAAATTATTATTTATGATATTTTCCGCCCGCGGCGATCTGCATAGCGCGATACACCTGCTCTAGCACCATCACCCGCGCCAGCTGATGGGGAAAGGTCATGGCGGACATGGACAGCTGCAGCCGCGCTGATTGCTTGACCAGTTGGGACAGCCCGCAGGAACTGCCGATGACAAAGGCAATGTGGCTGACCCCCTCCACCGTCCAGCGCATCATTTGCTCCGACAGTGCCGGTGAGGTCATCCCCTTCCCCTCAATGCACAGGGCGATCAGCGACGCCCCCGCCGGAATCTGGGACAGCAAGCGGTGCCCCTCGGTCTCCAGCGCGGCGGTGATCTGCGCATCGGAGGGGTTATCGGGAAGGCGCTCCTCGTCCACCTCCACAATGCGCAGCTTACAAAACGGCGACAACCGCTTGGCGTATTCCGCACAAGCCGCACGCCAGTAGTCTTCCTTTAATTTGCCCACACAGGCAAGCGTTACAGACAGCATACAATACCTCGTTTAAAAAATCAGCGGTGGCTGATCGTTTTCAGGCGGAACAACACGCAGCAGATAGTCCACCTGCTCCTGAAAGCCCGCCATTTGCAGGGTGGATTGGGAGGCGGCATGCGCCAACCAAGGCAGGTTGTTTTCGCGACTCAAATGCCCTAAAAAGATCCGCGTCGTCCCCGTTTCAATGAGACGGGGCAGTTCACGAGCGCAGGCTTCGTTGGACAAATGTCCGATGGGTGACAGGATACGCCGTTTCAGCGGGTACGGGTAGGGGCCGTTTTCCAACATGCGCACATCGTGGTTGGATTCGATATGTATGAGGTCACAGCCCGTCAAATACTCCCGCACGGTGTCGGTGATCTCGCCCATATCGGTGGCAACACCCACCGTGCGTCCGTCCCGCAGCGTAATGCGAAAGCCCGTCCCCTGCCGACAGTCGTGAGAAATGGCAAAGGCCTTCACCGCAAAATCGTCCAGTTCCACCCTGCCGTCCATCGGCAGACACACGCCCGCCCCGTCCAGCGCCTCCGTTTCATACAGCCCGTCGCGGGTGCCTGCCGACGCATAAACGGCGGTGCCGAACCGCTTTTGAAACACCCGCAGACCCGCGGTGTGGTCCGTATGCTCGTGGGTGACAAAGATCGCTTGGATACGGCGCGGGTCAATATCCCGATCGCGCAGGGCCTGTTCCATGCGGCGGGCGCTGACGCCGCCGTCAATGAGAATGCCGCTGTCCGGCGTGCCGATATACAGGCAATTACCGCTGCTGCCGCTGAAAAGAGGGCAAAACCTCGCCATGCTTCAAATTCCTTTCAAAAAGGGCGTGCGCTCACGCGCGCACGCCCCCGTTCCTGTTCTTGATTACGCCTGTTTGATAACCAATTCTTCCTCGGTGACACGGCGGATATCCGCGCCCAGTCCCCGCAGCTTTTCCACCAGATCCTCGTAGCCGCGTTCGATGAATTGGATCTCCTCAATCTCGGTCACGCCCTTGGCGGCTAGTGCCGCCAACACCATCGCGGCGCCGGCACGCAGGTCCATGGCTTTGACGGGGGCGCCGGTCAGCTGGCTGTCACCCTGCACCACGGCGAGCTTGCCGTCCACCTGAATTTCCGCGCCCATGCGGCGCAGCTCATCCACATAGCGGAAGCGATTTTCCCACACGCCCTCGTTGATGATGCTTGTCCCCTCCGCCATGGTAAGCAGCACCGCGATCTGGGGCTGCATGTCCGTGGGGAAGCCGGGATGGGGCATGGTCTTCACATTGCAGTGCCGCGTTTTGTCAGGACAAGAGACGCGGATCTCCTCGTCAAATTCCTCGATGGTGGCACCCATCTCCTGCAGCTTGGCGGTAATGGATTCCAAGTGCTTCGGGATCACATTACGCACGGTCACATCACCGTGGGTGGCCACCGCCGCCGCCATGTAGGTTCCCGCCTCGATCTGGTCGGGAATGATGGAATAGGTGGTTCCGTACAAGCGGGATACGCCGCGAATCTTGATAACGTCCGTACCCGCGCCGCGAATGTCCGCACCCATGGAGTTCAAGAAGTTTGCCAAGTCCACGATGTGGGGTTCCTTGGCGGCGTTTTCGATAACGGTAAGGCCCTCCGCGTACACGGCGGCCAGCATGATGTTCACGGTGGCACCCACCGACACCATATCCAAATAGACCGAGCTGCCCACCATTTTATCCGCATGGGCATCGATCATGCCGTCTTTCATGGGAGAAACGGTGGCGCCCAGACAGGCAAAGCCTTTCAGGTGCTGGTCAATGGGGCGCACGCCGAAGTAACAGCCGCCCGGCATGGGCACCCGCGCCCGTCCAAACCGACCCAGCAGCGCGCCGATAAAATAGTATGAGGCGCGCATTTTCTTCGCCAGATCGTGAGACACAGTCTGGGTGACGATGGTGGTGGAATCGATCTCCACCGTGTGGCGGTCGATGCGGCGCACACCGCAACCCAACTCTGCTAAAATCTCCAACGCCGTGTTGACGTCGGCAATATTCGGTATGTTTTCAATACGGCACACATCCCCTGCCAGCACTGTGGCGGGCAGGATGGCGACCACGGCGTTTTTGGCGCCGCTGATATCTACCGTACCGTGCAATCGATTTTCACCGCGGATAATGTATTTGTCCACGAAGTCCACTCCCTGTGATCGTAGTGTGACAGCCTTATGAAAAGTCCGCATTTGGCGACGGACAGGTACTCCACCATGTAGTATACCATACTTTTCACAAAAATCAAATATTTTCTGCTACTTTTTCCGCATATCCACAAGATATTGTGTACACTACTAGTATGGGCGGCGAAAAATCATTTAGACATGAAAGCTTTTTCCACCTAAAATTTTAAATTAAAAGCCCAGCGGCTCGCCTACCAAAATGACCTTGATGCGATGGGCTTCCCGCTGATACCCCATGGTGACGTAGGTGCAGCAAATGCGGGCCGGCGAGGCGCAGCCGTCGGTACAAAATTCACCGTCTGCCGCCATACAAACGCCTTTTTCCTCACAGTAGGTGGCGCAGTGCAGGCGTTTGGTATTGAGGGGTGCCGCCGCGGTCTTGACCCGCTGTGCCGCCTCGTCCAAATCGGCTACCAGCTTATTACAGCCCACCACCAGAATCACCGAGCGAGGACCGAAGCACATAGCCGCTACGCGGTTAGCGTTTCCGTCCACGTTGTACAGCTCGCCCCGCAGGGTCACGGCATTGCTGGAGCACAGATAGGCATCGGCGGAAAAGCTTTCCACGTATATCTCCCGCAGCTGTTCGCGGGTGAGGCCCGGCACATAGCGATCCAAGAATCGATAGTCGCCACTGCGCAGCAGGTCAATGACGCCCGTTTCATCCAGCGATTGGGAGCCGCCCACTGCCACCGTATCGCCCTCGTGAAGCAGGGCCGCTACCTGCGCGGCTACCTGTTCCTTGGTATCGACACAATACACATCCATGTTATTTTTACGCAGGGCCGCGGCCGCGATCTCGATCCGTTCGCGTACCGTCATGCTTCGATGTCCTTTCCCTCTTCCAGCGCGGTAAGCAGGTCGATACGGCGCTGATGGCGGCCACCCTCGAACTCGGTGGTCAAAAAGGTTTTGACGATCATTTTTGCCAGTTCGGGACCGATAACGCGGGCACCGATGGCCAG
Organism: Clostridia bacterium; assembly: GCA_017504645.1. Lineage (GTDB taxonomy): Bacteria > Bacillota > Clostridia > Oscillospirales > Acutalibacteraceae > RGIG3009. The sequence goes on from JAFVQV010000051.1 coordinate 11,292, forward strand.
CACATTGGCGTTGTTGTGCTGACGGGTCAGTTGAGCAGAGTAAGGCTCACTGCACAGGGCACAGCGCACACCCTTCACCTTGTTGGCGGCGATGCTGACACCGATTCCCGTTCCGCAGATAACGATGCCTTTTTCACATTCACCGGAAGCCACCGCTTTGGCGGCACGGGCGGCAAACACGGGATAGTCACAGCTATCCGCCGTATAGGTGCCGAAATCGTGATAGGTCTCCCCCATCTCGTCCAGCAGGGCTTTGATCTCCCGTTTCATGTCCAACGCGGCGTGGTCACAAGCAATAGCGATCATACTTAATTCCTCCTTATGTACTCAAAAAAAGGAAACGGAATGCTTGGAACAGTCCGTTTCCTTTTTAATTACCGAATTATTCGGCGGCTTCCTCAGCCACTTCCTCAGCGGGAGCTTCGGGCTCCAGCAGAGCGCGGATGGACAGGCTGATGCGCTTGGCGTCGTAGTCCACAGCGGTGATCTTCACCTGCACCTCTTCGCCGACCTTCAGGGCATCCTGAGGCTTCTCAATACGGCGGTTGGCGATCTGAGAAATGTGGATCAAGCCGTCCACACCGGGAATGATCTGAGCAAACGCACCGAAGGTGGTCATGCCCACGATCTTGGCGGTGACCACGTCACCCACATTGTAGTTGGTCTTGAAGATCTCAAAGGGATTGTCCTCCGCACGGCGGTAGCCCAGGGAGATCTTTCTCTTTTCCGTATCCAGGTCACGGATGTACACTTCAACGGTGTCACCCACGTTGACGACCTCGGAGGGATGCTTGATGTGATTCCACGACAGTTCGGAAATGTGCACCATACCGTCCACGCCGCCCAGGTCTACGAACGCGCCGTAGGAGGTCAGGGACTTGACGGTGCCGGTGTATTTCTGGCCGACCTCAGCCTGAGCAAAGAATGCTTCTTCCTTCGCCTTGCGCTCCTCGCGGGCGATGGCGCGCACCGAACCCACGGCACGGCGGCGGCTCTGGTTGATCTCGATAACCTTGAAGCGAACCTCCTGCTTCAGCAAGGGAGTCAGGTCTTCCATGCGGGAAGCGGATGCCAGCGAAGCGGGCACAAAGATCTTCACGCCGTGGGAAGCGACCAAAATACCACCCTTGATAACATCGGTAACCGTGCCTTCCAGCACTTCGCCGCTGTCGCAGGCTTCCACCACGGTGTCCCAACCTTTCTGGGCGTCCACGCGTTTTTTGGACAGCATGATGGTGCCTTCCTGATCGTTGGTACGCATGATGAGAAGCTCCAGCTCGTCACCGATATGTACCAGCTCGGACGGATCGGCGTTGGTGGCGGACAGTTCTTCGGCCGGAATGTAACCAGTCTGCTTGCGGCCGATGACCTCGACCTGCACTTCGTTGGGGGCAATGCCCACGACGACGCCGCGTACTCTTTCATCTGTAGTTAAACTTTGAAGAGAAGCTTCCAGCGCCTCCTCAAAACTCATTTCGTCAAAGGACTTGACAGGGGCGGTCTCCACCGCGGTTTCTTCTTGGACTTCGCTGTTGTTGATGATCTCGGACATGGTTGAAAGTACCTCCTTTATAATATCGGCAGGGGTCGAGGCTCCCGCGGTCACGCCGATGCGTTGAACACCCGCAAAGGTGTCCCTCGTCAGTTCGGCTGCCGTTTCGATCAAGACCGTCGGGCAGTTTTCCTGACACACATCGCGCAGTTTGGCGGTGTTGGAGCTTTGATGCCCGCCGACAATAACCATTATATCGCTTTCGCGAGACAGGGCGGCCGCCTCTTTTTGACGTTCGGCAGTCGCACTGCATATTGTATCAAAGATTTGAAGATTTGTATAGTGTTTTTTTGCGATTTCTTCGCACTTTTCCCAAGTTTTTGCATTAAAAGTTGTTTGGGCTACCAAAACAACTGGTACATTTTCGGGAGCAATCCCTTTTTGTACCATTTCTTCTAATTCTCGAGTGCTCGCAAAGGTATAGCAAGGGCCGCTGCAGTGACCGCGGATGCCCTCCACCTCCGGATGGGTGCCGTCGCCGGCAATGAGCACGGTGGCACCGGCGGCGGAATGCCGGGCCACGATGCGGTGGATCTTTGCCACAAAGGGGCAGGTGGCGTCGTAAAAGGGGATGCCCCGCTCCTCCAAGGTGCGGCACACGCTTTGGGGGACTCCGTGGGAACGGATCACCAGCGTGTGTCCCGCAGGCACGTCTTCGGGACGCTCCACGATGCACACACCCCGCTGTGCCAGCTGCTGCACCATCTGCGGATTATGGATAATAGGGCCCAAGGTACATACCCGATGGCCCTCATCCAGCAGGCGGCTGACCGCGTCCACGGCACGGCGAACCCCAAAGCAAAAGCCGGCGGACTTCGCTACCTGTACGGTCGCCGGTGTTTCCTTTGTCATTGGTATTCCTCCATCATCGCGGCAATGGTACCCATGATCTTACGGGTAGCAAACCGCAGATCAGGCGCCGCGGGATCGTCCACGTGCAGTTCAGCAGGGCTTAATGGCTTGCCCACGATCAAGGTGGTGGGCTTAAAGGGACGCACCTTCTGTCCCTTAGCCACGATGGCGACAGGCAGTACATGGGCGCCTGTTTGCGCCACGATCAGCGAGGCACCGGATTTGGCACGCAGCAGCTTGCCGTCCTTAGAACGGGTACCCTCGGGGAAAATACCCATCAGCTTCCCCTCGCTCACCAGTTGCTTCGCGGTATCGATGGCGCCGGTGTCCCCCGTTCCCCGCTTGACGGGAAAAGCACCGAACTGCTTGCCCAGCAACCACGCAAACAGGCGGTTGCCGAACAGCTCGGATTTGGCCATAAAGTAAATATGGCGAGGCTGTGCCACAACGAGCAAAACGGGATCCCAGTTGGAGATGTGATTACTGCACAGCACCAGCGGCGGATCACCGGGGGTTGTGGGAATGTTTTCCTTGCCCACCACCTGCACCCGCATACATACGCGGATGAGGGGTCCTAAGGTTCGGATGAGAAATCGTCCCAGTTTCATGGTCGATCAAACTCCTAACGCGTTCAAAATAATCTCTTTCAGCAGTGCTACCGACTGCTCCAGCGTGTTGCCACTGGTATCCACCAAAATGGCATCGTCAGCCGCCTTCAGCGGTGCGGCGGCGCGGGTAGCGTCGTTGTGATCCCGTTCTTTCATATCCCGCAGCACCTCGTCATAAGAGGTGTCCACGCCCTTTTCCTGCAGTTCCAAGTAACGACGCTGTGCCCGATCCTCAGCAGAGGCGGTAAGAAAAATCTTGACGTCGGCAAAGGGCAATACCACCGTGCCGATGTCCCGCCCGTCCATGATCACGCTTTGGCGGCGGGCGGTATCCTGCTGCAGGTGGAATAAAAATTGGCGCACGGGCGGCAAAGCCGACACCGCCGATGCCGCCATAGACACCTCCGGCGTGCGAATACGGTCGCTGACGTCTTCCCCGTTCAGCCACACCCGCTGCACCCCGTTTTGGTGGCGAAGCTCCACGGTGATCTCCCGAAGCATCGGTTCCACCTCCGTTACGGATTTGACATCGATGCCGCGGCACAAGGCGGCATAGCCGACGGTGCGATACAGCGCACCCGTATCCACGTACAGGCAGCCCAGTTCGCTTGCCAAAATGCGGGCAATGGTGCTTTTTCCCGCACCGGACGGGCCATCGATGGCGATGGCTACGGGTTTATTGTCACGAATTTCCATTATTTTATACCTCCGTTTGATCACACATGCTCGCCGGCGGCAACGCCGGTGGCAAAGGCGATCTGCAAATTAAAGCCGCCGGTATAGGCATCCACGTCGATGACCTCGCCGGCAAAGTACAAGCCGCCCACCAGCTTGGACTCCATGGTAGCGGCGGATAATTCTTTGGTGGACACACCGCCCGCCGTGACGATGGCTTCCGCAATGGGGCGAAAACCCTCCACAGTCAGGGGCAGTGCTTTCAGCGTGGTACACAGGGCGCGGCGCTGCTCGCGGGTGACGGAATGGCATTTCACTTCTCCCGCCACGCCCGCCAGCCGCAGCACCGAGCCGATCAGCGACCGCGGCAGCAGGGCACCCATGGCGTTGCCCACGCAGGTGTTTTTTTGTTCTTCAAATTCCCGTACAAAACGGGCATCCAACTGTTCAGGGGTCAGGGCGGGCTTCAGGTCAATGGACAGCCGATACCGTCCTGCCTGCATGTCCCGCATATGCGCCGCGGCGCTGAGGATCATGGGGCCCGACACGCCGAAATGGGTAAACAGCATTTCCCCGAAATCGGTGTACACGGTCTTGCCGATGACGGTATCTGTCACCGTCAGGGCGCTGTTTTTCAGCGACAGGCCCTGGGCATCCCGACACCAGTCCTCCTGTATGACCAGCGGTGCCAGCGAGGGACGGGGCGGGATCACTGTGTGGCCCGCTTGCTGTGCCAAGGCATAGCCGTCGCCCGTGGAGCCGGTGACGGGATAGGAGCACCCGCCGGTGCACACGATGACCGCATACGCCTCCAGCCGTTGTCCGTCCTCCAGCATCACGCCGGTGCACACGCCATCCTCGATGCACAGCTGCGTCACTCGACCGGTGACGAACCGCACACCGCCGTTTTTGGCGTAGCGGACCAAGGCGTCCACGATGTCCACCGCCTTATCGGACACGGGAAACACGCGGTTACCCCGTTCGATCTTCAGCGGCACGCCCTGTTCTTCAAAAAACGCCATGGTATCCGCCGGTGAGAAGGCGGAAAAGGCACTGTATAAAAAGCGGCCGTTGCCGGGGGTCTGTGCCACACATTCCTGCACCGAGCAAGCGTTGGTCACATTGCACCGACCCTTGCCGGTGATCATCACCTTACGGGCAGGGCGGGCATTACGCTCCACCACCGTGACCCGATATCCTCGTCGAGCGGCACGACCCGCCGCCATCAGACCGGCGGCACCGCCGCCCACCACGATGACCGTCAGCGCGTTATCCATGCTGTTCGGATGAGGGCTGGTAGACATGATACGCCTCCCACAGGGTTTCCAGTTCGTTAAGGGTGTCGCGGTTTTCGTCCATGCGCTTGAGCGAGATCGCCACCAACAGCGCGTTGATGATGCTCATGGGTGCTACCAACGAATCCACGATGGTCGCCATATCGCTGTGCGCCAGCAACAGGCTGGTGGACAACGGTGCCAGCGGTGACAGCAGGCTATCGGTGATGGCAATGACTTTGGCGCCGCGAGTATGGGCAAAGTGCGCCGTTTTCACCGACTTGCTGGAATAGCGCGGGAAGCTGAGCACGATCAGCGCATCCTCCTCGCTGATGTGGAACATTTCTTCCAAAATTTCCGTTTCGCTGGAGGTGCTGATGAGGCAAATGTTCGGTAACAATAATTTTAAGTAATAGGCGGAAAAACTGGCCAGCGCGCGGCAGCTGCCCGCGCCGAACACATATACACGGCGGGCCTTTACCAGCGCCTGCACCGCCTCGTCAAAGGTCTCCGCGGGCAGTTCTTCCAAGGTCTGGCGGATATTCGCCATGTCGTAGGTCATGACCTTGTCCAGCACTTCCTCGTCCCGCATACGGGCGCGGGTGACCTCCACCCGCTGAACACTGGTCAGCTTACTGCGTACCAGCTCCTGCACCGCTTTTTGCAGTTGAGGGTAGCCGTCAAAGCCCAGCTCAGCGGCGAAGCGTACCACGGTGGATTCACTGACTCCCACCGTTTTGCCCAAGCAAGAGGCGGTCATGTACGCCGCCTCGTCATAATGCTCTAAAATATAGGCAGCGATGCGCCGCTGCCCTTTGGAAAAGTCGGGGAGGTGCCGCGTAATGTGTGCCGTCAGATCGGTTTTCATACGATCGTATCCCTCACTTTTTGAAAGATTAGCGCCCAAAACCCGCAAGAGGGCCGGCGCTTATCCCCAACAGTGTACCAAAATTTAGTTAAAAATGCAAGTTATTCTTACATTCTTGCAAAAAATTATCGGAACAAGCGACGAAGTCGCGGCTGAACACGCCCAAAATACAGGGGCAGTGCTCGGGTGAGGGCGATGTCATACAGCACGAACACGCCATTGCCCGCCAGCAAAAACAAGCCCAGTATAACGGGCAGGGGCAGCGGTACGCCGGAGATGGCAAAGTCCTCCAGTGACAAGCCGATCTGTGCCATGACGGCATACGCCGCCACCACAGCGATGTTGAACACGGCCAGCTTGATAACCCATTCCCCTACGCGGTGGCGGCGAGATTCTGCCACGCTTTTCACAAGGGGGTAATATCCGAAAAACACCACGTACAGCAGTTTGGCCTCCAAGTCGGGGGTGATGAGCAGGGCCAACAGGGCAGTGGCGATGTACACCATCAGCCCGTACCGTTTGCCGCATTCGATCACAACGGGAAACAGACACACCCCCGCCAGTGCGGGCAGTGCGTAGGTGGCATAGGGAAACAACGTCAGCAGCAGGCACACCAGCGACAGTGCGCCCATCATGCCGCCCAGCGCCACACGGGAGCTTGTTTTCATGGCACTCACCTCAGCAGCAGGGAATCAGGTCGCCGCCCATACACTCGCAGCAGCAGTCGGCGCACAGCAGATTGTTACAGCAGGTGCATGCGTTATTCATATCGTGAGCCGAGGGACCGGCGCGGTAGCCGCCCGTGTACCGCTGCTGCTCCATGCGCTGAAAGGCCGCTCGATATTCGGGGTTAGAGGGGTCCATGCGGTTGGCGGTGGAAAAATGGTTGTGAGCATCGTCCAGCCAGCCCTTCTTATACAGCACGCTTCCTTTGAGAAAATACCATTCCGCGTCCCGCGCGGGGGCGGGAATGCCATCCAGCAAGGTTTCCGCATCGATGGTGCGGCCCAAACGGATCAAGTTGCGAATGTCCGCATAGCGGGTGCCGCTGCTTTGACCCGTATAGCCAGTATGGCTCGCGGCACCGCCCGCTGCCCCTTGTCGGCGCATGCGGATGATGGCGTCATACGCCTCGTTGATCTCCTGCATTTTTTCCTCTGCCAGGTCGGACAAAGGATTGTCACCGTAGTTATCGGGATGGTATTTCTTAGCCAGCTCCCGATAGGCGTTTTTGACCTCGTCGTCGGTGGCGTTGGGGCTGATGCCCAATACTTTATACGGATCGTTCATGAGAGTTTTCTCCTTTTAACACCTGCTGTTGCATCTGAGCCATGCCCAGCTCCAGCACATTTCGTAAAATTCCGTCGAAGCGACGAATGTCCAGCAGCTCGTACGCCGCCTTACATTCCGCCATGGAGGCGTTCAGCGACAGCCGCACCCGTTCGCGGCCGCGTGCCACGGCATCAGGGGTGTCGGTGATCAGCGGGTTGTAGCTGCCGTTTTTAATATCGTCGGGCAGGTCGTCGGCGGCATCCATCAGGTAGATCCACCGTCCCAAGCAGTACCCGAAGCGAGCCAGTACCCGCTGCTGCCGTTCCTCCGTGGCACACAGGGTAAAGAAAAATTCCAACAACTTTGCGGTGGGCTCCGCCGCCGCGTCGATAGAGGTGCAGCGTTCTGTTTCCAAAGCAGCTTGCTGCTGCATGCATTGTGCCACGGCAGCATCCCAGTCGGGATGACGGGCGGCACAGCGTTTTCGGTCATGAGCGGCCAACGGCAGTAGCAACCGCGCACCCAGACCCTTCCAAAAACCGCTGTCTGCCACGGTGTCCCGCAGCTTATGATAGGTAAGCAGCACGGCGGCATCCGCCACCGCGTCCAGCTGCTCCGTATCGCAGCAGCAATTGCGTTTTTTTAAGGGATTATAGGGACAGCGAGCCTTGCGAAAGCCCGCGCACTCCTGTGCCAATGCCAGCCGCATCAGCGCCAAAAAGGTAAAATCGTAGCTGAGGGACAGCTGTGCCAGCAGACCGTACCGTTTTCCCAAACGGCGGCACAGGGCGCAATACACGCCCCGATACTGCTCGAACTCCCCCATTTTTAGTTCCGGTTGATAGGTTTTGATATACCCAAACATACGATTTCACCTTTATTATGATACTGAAATTTAAAAATCAGTGTATGAAAGATTTGTAAATATTGCATGCGCACTGTTATATTTTTGAAATTGCATATCCGCGCGCAAGTGGGCGATACTAACAACACAGTTGAACAATAAGGAGGGAAAAGTATGCTGGACAGATTGGCATTACTGTTAGTCGTGATCGGTGCGCTCAACTGGGGAAGCATCGGTCTGTTTCAATTCGACCTTGTGGCGTGGATCGGCGGCGGACAGGACGGTGCGATCAGCCGCGTGGTGTACACACTGGTGGCGTTGGCAGGCATTTGGTGCATCTCGTTGTTCTTCCGCAAACGGGAGCACTTGCTGGAGAGCGAGGACAACTGATACCAAAGATAGGGCGACGCTTCCGTGGGAAGTGTCGCCCTATTTGTGTAAAGTCTATCAGATGAGAGCCTTGGTATCGCGGGCGATGACCAATTCCTCGTTGGTGGGGATGACAAATACCCGTACAGCGGAATCGGCGGTGCTGATCTCGGCTTCCTGACCGTGGACCTTGTTGGCCTCGTAGTCGGGCTTCACACCCAAGTACGCCAGCTTATCCATCAGCTCGGCGCGGAGAACATCCTGATTTTCACCGATACCGGCGGTGAACACGATGGCATCCAAGCCGCCCAACGCCGCGGCGTAGCCGCCGATGTATTTCAGAATCTGATAGCTGCGCATATCCCATGCCAGCTTGGCACGCTCGTTGCCCTGCTCCATGGCGGCGGCGATGTCGCGGTCGTCACTGGAAACGCCGGACACACCCAGCATACCGGATTTCTTGTTCATGATGGCATCCATCTCCGCAGGAGACAGGCCCTCTTTATCCATGAGGAAGGTGACCACGGAGGGATCCAGCGTGCCGCAGCGAGTACCCATCAGGAAGCCGTCCAGAGGCGTCATGCCCATGGTGGTGTCGATGACCTTGCCATCCTTAATGGCGGCAATGGAGGAGCCGTTGCCCAAGTGGCAGGTGATGATGCGGGTGCCCTTGCCGTCGGGCTTGCCCAACAGCTCACAGCAGCGGGCAGACACGAAGCGGTGGGAGGTGCCGTGATAGCCGTAGCGGCGGACACCGTATTTCTTATAATACTCGTAAGGCAGACCCCACAGATAGGCTACCTCGGGCATGGTCTGATGGAAAGCGGTATCGAACACCGCAGCCTGAGGAATGTCGGTGCCGAAAGCGGCGGTGGCGGCTTCAATGCCCAACACGGTGGCGGGGTTATGCAGCGGAGCCAGCGGCGCGTAGTCGCGGATCGCCTGTACCACATCCGCGTCGATGCGGACGGAACGGTCGTATTTGGAGCCACCCTGCACCGCACGGTGGCCGATGGCGGAAACCTCGGACAGATCGTCAATGACCTTGCCTTCGCCCTCGGTCAGTGCCAGCTTGACCTGCTCAAAAGCGGCGGTATGATCGGGCATAGCCACTTCCTTTTTGAACACCTGACCCAATGCTTTATGGGTAAACACGCCGTCGATGCCGATGCGCTCACACACACCCTTGGCGACGGTGACTTCACCCTCCATGTCGATCAGCTGATACTTCAGGGACGAGCTGCCCGCGTTGATAACCAAGATTTTCATAGACTGTTCTTTCTCCTTATCGTGTATTGATTTTCTGCGAAAAACACTATATACTTATAATAGTACGAAAATCGCAGGTTTTCAACCGCTTTTTTCCTTTTTTAAAAATTTTAGGTACATAAAGGGGGCTTTGCCGTGCGTATTGCCGGTATCGTGGCGGAATACAACCCGTTCCACAACGGACATGCCTACCACATTGAAAAAACCAGAGAGCGCGACGGCGGCTGTGAGGCCACCCACGTGGTGGCGGTCATGAGCGGCAGCTTTATGCAGCGGGGCGAGCCCGCCGTGCTCACCAAATTTGACCGTGCCCGTGCCGCACTGGCCGGCGGCGCGGATCTGGTGCTGGAGCTGCCCGCGCCATGGTCGCTGTCCTCGGCAGAGGGTTTTGCCTACGGCGCCGTATCGCTGCTGGAGGCGCTGGGCTGTGTGGATTACCTCAGTTTCGGCTCGGAGGCAGGAGCGTTGGCGCCGCTGGAACGGGCGGTCAACGCCATGGAGACCGAGCGGTTTGCCACCCTGCTGAAATATTTTATGGATACGGGGATCAGCTTTCCCGAAGCACAGCAAAAAGCGCTGACCGAGGTGGCAGGTGCCACCTGTGCCGCGGTGCTGAGCACCCCCAACAACACCCTCGCCATTGAATACATCAAGGCACTGCGCCGCCTACACTCCCCCATGCGCCCTTTTACTGTGGGGCGGTACAAGGTGGAGCACGACAGCGAGGTGCCACTGGGCAATCTGGCCTCTGCCACCTATCTGCGGGGGCTATTGCGCTCTGACCGTATGGTCGCCGCGTTTCCCTTTATGCCCCCGCCCTGTGTGGCGTCGCTGTCCGAGGCGGCACAAGCGGGGCGCGTGTGCGCCGACGCTACTCGCATGGAACGGGCGGTGCTGTCCAAGCTGCGCACGTTGACCATGGACGATATCGCCGCTCTGCCGGGGATCTCAGAGGGATTGGAACATCGGGTATACAATGCCATTCGCACCGCCCCCGATCTGGCAACGCTGGAAAACGCCATCAAGACCAAGCGATATCCCCTCACCCGCGTGCGGCGGCTGATCTGGGCGGCGTATCTGGGTATCCCCAACACTTACACAGGGGCACAGCCCCCTTATCTGCGGGTGTTGGGCACCAACAGCCGCGGCAAGGAAATCCTGTCAGCGGCAAAGCCCACCTTGCCGCTGATCCACCGAGCATCTCAGGTAGCCAAGCTGGGCGAGGACATTCAGGCGCTGTGGGAACTGGAAAACCGGGCCACCGATCTGCACGCACTGGCGTTTCCCAATCCCCTGCCCTGCGGCGCGGATTGCACCACCGGTTTGGTGCGCGGGGAGGGCTGAGCATGGCTAACTCCTGCGAGTTTTGCGTGTATTATACCTACAGCGACGACATCGAGGATTACGAGTGCCTGGTGAATTTAGACGAGGATGACCTCTACCGCTTTTACAGCAGCGGCAGCAACGAATGTCCCTATTTTCGGCTGGATGACGAGTATGCCGTGGTGAGAAAACAGAATTAACAGACGCCCGACAGGAAATTCTGTCGGGCGTTTACTATGGTCTGTATTTCCTGCTTTCCATAAATTCCAGCACCTTCTTTTTGTATTCAAATTGCAAGAAATGCGGGCATTTTTCATCAAAACAGGTTTTGCATCTTTCTCGCCAATTTTCATCCACGCAACACAGCATATAACTGCACTCATCGCAGCAACACTCTAAAGGTTTTCCTTTTTCATCAACATGTACGCCGTTTCCGGGGCAATCCTTTCCGCCGTTTCCAGGTATCAATTCGATACCCGTCACATCAATAATCATCATTTTCCCCCTAACCAAATATAGACTAATACATTATATAATGCATTAGTCTATATGTAAAGAGCCAAAATAAGATATTATCCAATTAAAACATGAGTTATGGAGAAATATCTTATGATAAAATTAAATGTGTTGACATTGTTGGAAAAAAGCGGTAAGACCAAGTACTGGCTGTACAAGCAGTTGGGTATGAGCTATCAAAATTTCAGTAAGATGATCAACAATCAAACAAAGTCCATCCGTTATGAAAATATTGAAACCCTTTGCCTACTGTTTGATTGCACACCCAACGAGTTATTTGAGATCACGGAAGATTAAAAACCGCCTCGAAAGCCAAAGCTTTCGAGGCGGTTTACTTTATTTTACAATCTTCACGCGGGCACCGTTGCCGATGCCGGCGGCGTTGGCGTCGTC
>JAFVQV010000052.1 GCA_017504645.1 Clostridia bacterium
GCCGTATTTTTCCGTGCGATAGACGATCTTACTCTCGTACAATTCATCCGTCAGATGTGAGAAAACCTCGGCAGGAAGCTCCACCCGCACGCCGATATCCACGCGATTACTCTTTGTCGGGATATCCAGGTCACGGCAAACCGTTTCCATCCATTTGCTGCCGCTACGGCCGACTGAAATGATACATGTTTTACAGGTATAGGTCTTATCCTTGCACCAAATACGGTATCCCTTGTCTTCAACCTCTATCTTTTCCACCGGTGTGTCAAAGAAAAATTCCACCTTGTCTTTTAAGTCGGCGTACAGATTTTCCAGCACCACATAGTTGATGTCCGTTCCCAAATGGCGCACCGAGGCATCCAACAGATGAAGATCGTTCTGAATACAGAGCTTCTTGAATTTTGTGCCGGCGGTAGTGTAAAGCTTGGTACCCTCCCCGCCGTAGCGCATATTGATATCGTCCACATAACGCATCAGATCCAGTGCTCGTTTTTTGCCGATGTATTCGTACAGCGTACCACCGAAATCGTTGGTAATATTATATTTACCGTCGGAAAACGCGCCTGCGCCGCCGAAGCCGCTCATAATTGAGCAGCTTTGACAGTTGATACAGCTTTTCACTTTATCGCCATCAATGGGACAGCGACGCTTATTCAGCGCATGCCCTGCTTCAAACACAGCCACCTTCATATCAGGGCGCAGCTTTGTCAGCTCGTATGCCGAAAAAATACCGCCGGGGCCGGCCCCGATAATGATAACGTCGTAATTCATAGTATCCTCCCGAATCAACATGGATTCTGCCGATTAATTATAGCACAGTTGCCTACCGTTTTGCAAGAGCGCAGAAACAGCGGGTCACCCATAGGCGACCCGCCTTTGTCAGCGCTTTTTGGAAAGTATCTGTTTATCGCCGGTGAATTCGCTGCCACTTCCCGCTTGAAACAGATCAAGCAACTCTTCAATGGTAAGTTTTTTCTTCGCATCACCGGAAATATCCACCACGATACGCCCCTCGTGCATCATAATCAGACGATTGCCGTAAGCGATGGCATCATGCATATTATGCGTGACCATCAGAGTGGTCAGGTGATTTTCCGACACCAGCTTATCGGTGATTTCCAGCACCTTTGCAGCCGTTTTGGGATCCAGGGCGGCGGTGTGTTCGTCAAGCAACAGCAACTTCGGCTTTTGGAGCGTTGCCATCAGCAGCGTGACCGCCTGCCGCTGACCGCCGGAAAGGAGTCCCACCTTTGTGGAAAGGCGCGTTTCCAAGCCCAAATCCAACTGTGCCAGCAACTCTTTATATGCCTCTCGTTCCCGTCGGGTGCAACCCCATTTCAAGCGTCGTTTCGTGCCTCGGCGGGCGGCGATGGACAGGTTTTCAGCGATCTCCATGTCAGGTGCCGTGCCCTTCATCGGGTCCTGGAACACGCGTCCCAGAAAAGCCGCTCGCTTATGCTCCGGCATGTTGGTAACATCCACACCATCGATCTCAATGGTGCCGTAATCGGGCCGCCATACGCCGGCAACGGCATTGAGCATGGTGGATTTTCCCGCTCCGTTTCCGCCGATAACGGTCACAAAATCACCGTTTTCCAGCGTCAGATCAAAGCCGCTGAGCGCGGTTTTGGCATTAACAGTGCCGGGGTTAAAGGTCTTTTGCAGATCGGTGATCTTAAGCATTGGTGTCACCTCCTGCTACCACTTCGTCAAGTGACGGTTCTTCTGCTCGGATAGACTTCCGCTTGGTGAAGTATTCGCCTTTCAGGTACGGTATTGCCAAGAACAATACCACAATGATGGCGGAAAGCATCTTGAGGAAGTCGGTTTTTAAGCCCAGCAAAATCACAAAGTTATAAATGATGTAATACACGATGCCGCCGCCGATAACGCCGATCAGACTGACAACAAAATTGGGCTTGATCTTCATAGAGACCGAAAGGCCGATAAAGATGGCCGCCAGACCGATAACGATCGCACCGCGCCCGTCGTTGATGTTGGCAGAGCCTTTATACTGCGCCAACAGAGCGCCGGCAATGGCAACAATGCCGTTGGAGATGGCTAAGCCGAGCACCTTGTTGAACTTCACATTGATGCCCTGCGCACGACTCATATCGGGGTTGTCACCCGTAGACTTGAGCGTTAGACCCACTTCTGTGTAGAAGAACAACCACAGTATTACAATCATCGCTGCCACAATCAGTCCGGCGGAAAGAATGGAGCGAGGATTGTTGCTCATGTGCAGAAGCAACGTATTGGCACGCGGGTCAATGGTCGCCAGCGATTTGCCACCGAGGATAGTCAGGTTAACGGAGTACAAGATCAGCTGTGTTAAAATACCCGCCAAAATGGACGGGATCCCCAGCGCTGTGTGGAAAAGACCCGTTAATATGCCTGTCATAGCGCCCGCTAAAAAAGCGAGAATTACACTGAGCCATACGGGAACTCCGCTACCGATCAGCACCGCACACACGCATGCGCCGGTACAGATAGAGCCGTCCACGGTCAGATCGGCAATATCCAATATTTTATAGGATATGTAGACGCCGATCGCCATCAATCCCCATATCAGCCCCTCTGCTATCGCGCCGGGCAATGCATTCAAAAAAGCCATGGTGTACCTCGAACTGTAAAATTATTTTTCAGGAACGGCGATACCGAGATCCGCGCACAGCGTCTCGTTATATACCACCGAGGGAGTGAGTGTCTTGACTTCAAAATCCGCCGGTGTTTTGGTGCCGAGAAGGATCTCTGCCGCCATTTTACCGGTCTCTTTACCCAGCTCGTAATAATCGATCGCCAGGCTGGCGTAGCAGATGGAACTGGCGTAGCTGGTGTACACGGGAATTTTTTTCTCGTTGCAGATGGTGCCTACCACACTGTCGTTGTCGGCAACGGTGTTATCGGAGGGAATATAGATCGCTTTGCAGTTATTGGCAGCCGCCGTAACGACCGTCTGCAACTCAGTGGTTTCGGAGAAAGTGTACGCCTCTACCACAATACTCTTTGCCTCAAACAGCGCCTTAACAGCGTTGTACTGAATGAGAGAGTTGGACTCGTTGGTACAATAGATGACACCGACCTTATCGCCTGCTACCAAATTGAGGGTGGTGATCATCATTTCCGCTTGCTGATCAAACGGAACCGCATCCGAGGTGCCGGTCACATTGGCGGGAATATTGTTGGAAAAGGTGTCGTTATAATCGGTAACGGAGGTGCCGAGAACCGGGATGGTGGTGGTAGCATTTGCTGCCGCCAGCAACGCGGGAGTGGCATTTCCCATCAGGAGATCCACATTCTTTGCCATCAAAGCGTTGATAACCGTGCTGCACAGATCGGCGGTGCCGGCTACATTGGTTTCAATTTCAACGGTTTTCCCCTCTGCCTTCAGCGCTTCGTTCAGCGCGTCCGTAAAGCCCTTGGTGGCCTTATCGAGAGATTCATGCTCCATCAGCTGGCAAATACCAACAACGAAATCCGCCTTATTGCCGCAAGAGGTAAAGGTAAGACACATACCGACGCAAAGAACCAGCGCCAAAACCACAGACATAATTTTTTTCATAGTGAGATCTCCCCTTTGATTTTTATAATTCACACGGTCTCGCAACCGTGAAAATCAACAAATAAAAAGCCCTGCATCCTTTCGAAGGAAGGACACAGGGACAGTCTGTTGACCGCGGTACCACTCTGCTTTGTTCTTTTTTCGCAAAAAGAACCTTATCAGGTGCAAAAAACACCTTGCGATGTAACGGTCGCTACCGGTAAGGCCTACACAACACACAGTCTTC
Source organism: Clostridia bacterium (assembly GCA_017504645.1). Taxonomy (GTDB): domain Bacteria; phylum Bacillota; class Clostridia; order Oscillospirales; family Acutalibacteraceae; genus RGIG3009. The sequence continues at coordinate 3,789 of JAFVQV010000052.1, forward strand.
AGCCCACAGCTCGCAGAAGGAATTCGCCGAACCTCGCGTTACTGTTTTGCACCGAACAACA
>JAFVQV010000053.1 GCA_017504645.1 Clostridia bacterium
CATCATAAGTAGTTCGCAATCGGGATATTATCAATATTCTGATGAATCGACACCTGATGGTGTTACTACTGTTGAATTTTCTGATTTTTCAAATAGCTATAATGGAACCTGGGCAGAATCGACCACTGCGTTTAAAATACCCTTATGGGATCTCAGCAACAATAATATTAGTGTGGTTTACGAGTTTAATGCAACTGTAACATATCCCTCGCTGCCGCTGAATTTTGCTACATGCGCTTCGTATACGAGATTGTATGAGGGGGATGAAGTTACTAGCACGGTAAACATGAGTGAACTGATATCATACGTTCCAAGTACTTAATAATTTTGGAGGAGAGCGATGAAGAAAGACAGATTCCTTAATCTTAGTTTGATCTTCGTGTGGGGTCCTACGATATTTCGAGTTGCCAGATCTTGTTTTAAGACAATCGATAACCTGCTGGAGGGCGATATCGATATCTTCGATGTAATCTGGACGATATTATCTATACCGGACCAAATCCCGCTGGACATAGTGTTGGCTGTATGTGCCTCCTTTATTTTGGTTGCCATTGAACGCTTGCGTTGTACCTTGGAAAATAATAAAGACCGTGTAACGCCACCTCCGGAGAATGAGGAAACAAACGAATAAAATGCCCGTCAAAAAATAAAGGGGCGGTTCACCAATGCGGAAATGCAGAAGTGAACCGCCTTTTGCTTATGGCGTTGTTTTAGGATGCCGCTCGTCGCGCAGAAGGGAATATACCGAGGTGCAGACCGTGAACGTCAATCCGAGATAAACCGACGGAGAATGTGCCACGGCGATGTTATACACCAGCGTACACGCCGAGGCAAACAGGGCGATGATCTTGGTGTGTCGCGGCTGACGCATGCCGAAGCCGATCGAGGACAGAATGGAGCTGAGTGCCGGGAACAGGCTGAACACGCTGCTCCAGGTCAGCACCGCCGATGCTGCGTAGAGAATGACGTAGATGGGAATCCAGATGCGCAGGGCAAAAAACTTTTTGCTGCTGTTGGCGTAAACCGCCGAGCGCGTGATACACAGTGCCGACGTGGCAGCGGCGGATGCCGTTCCCAAAAGCAGGTAGTGGATCAGCCACATCACATCCTGAAACAGCTTGAAATATAATAGCTTTTGTCGCTTTTTCTGTCGATAGATGATCAGCGAAGCGCATAAAGCCAGAAGGCCGAAGACCTGTGCTGCGTATTTCATAATGCCGTTTCCACCCAGGTGCCGTTTTCCTTTGCGCTCTGATACATCATGTCCAGCACATAGCGGGAGCGGATGCCGTGATCTGCCGTGACGATCAGCGGCTCGCCCGTTCGCAGCGCGTTGGCAAAGTTATCCGCTGCCTGATTCCACTCTTTTTTGACGGGATAGGGCGCGTTCTCCGTCCATTTTCCGTCCTTCCACCAAAACACGTGCTCGCCCTCCGGGCCGCCCGAGGTCAAAAGATATGCGCCGCAGTCGCCGTAAACCTCAACACGGGTGTACCAGGGTGAGGCAGGGTAAGAGGTGGTCGAGGAGATACGAGCGATCACGCCGCCCGCCAGCTCCATCTCACCGATGCCGAAGTCCTCCGCCTCGATGGCAAAGGTCTGCCGTGCCGTATGGCAGTGCACGCGACAGGGCATGCCAAATACGCTCAGTATGCGGTCGATCTCGTGAATGCCCTGGTTGCTCAGCGCGCCGCCGCCGTCCAGGGCAAACGTGCCGCGCCAGCCGCCGTTTTCGCGGTAATATTCGTTGGTTCGCTTGATATTCAGCGTGGTGTGTACGGATTTGACTGTTCCGAAATAGCCGGCCTCAACCGCCAGCTGTAGCTCCTTGAGTGCACCGCGGAAGTGCAGGTCGAAGTCGCACGCCATCAAAAGTCCCTTTTCCTGCGCCAGCTCCTTGAGCTTCAGGCAGCGACGGTAATCGACGTCCATCGGCTTGGTCAAAAGGGCATGCTTGCCTGCCAGAAGACACTTTTCTGCGATCTCGCAATGCGTGCCGGTCGGGGTAACCACATAAACCGCCTCAATGTCGGGGGCGTCCAGAATGTCCTGAAGGCGATCGGTGTAGCGCACGCCGAACTGCTCGCCCACCTTTTTGGCGCGCTCGGCGTTGATGTCGCAAACGGCAACCAGCTGTACGCCGTCGGTTTCACTCAGTTGGGTGCAGCGATTTTTGCCCATGCCAAGACCGATGACCGCCATCCGCACCGGATTATCATGATACGGACGGGGAAAATACTGCTTGACAGTCAGTGCCGTCGCCATGTCGGACGGTGCGCTGGCAGGCATCGCCTTGTCAATGTAGGTGTAGCAGCGATGGGTTGCCTCCTCATGGGTCAGCCCGTGATTGCCGGCGGGCAGGTGCGTTTCGATGGAAACGGGCAGATCCCGTCCGGTAGTCAGGGCACCGCGCAAGATGCGATCCCAGGGCACCTGTCTGCCCTCGATCTCCGGTAGAACACCGCGGCATTTGACGTGCAGCATGTTGGCGCGCCCGAGCGCCTTGGTGAAATATCCGATACAATCTCCCTGTGCCTCGGGCAAGAGCTCAAACATGTTGGAAACGTCCCACGCCATACCCCATTCGGGAATGTTCAGCGCATCCAGAAGCGCGATGACCTCGTCGGGTGTCTGACCGCAGTTTTCAAAGCCGAGGATCAGCCCGGCTTCTCTTGCGCGACGGGCGATAGGATCAAACATCTCCAGCACCTGCGCCAGCGCGTCGGGGCGCATGGCAAGCTCTCCGCAGCGCGGATCGTTCTGGTCATGCTGCCAATAGTTAAAGCTGCGGACCAGTCGGCAGTCCAGGATATCCGCCGCGCGGATGATCCCC
>JAFVQV010000054.1 GCA_017504645.1 Clostridia bacterium
CCGCGGTGTGGCGACGTCCCAATAGGCGCAGCTGCTCATCCGTTGACGCCTGCATCCCCAGTGACACTCGATTGCCGCCTGCGGCGGCGAAGGCGGCGAACACCTCGTCCAAGCCGTCGGCAGGATTGGCCTCCAATGTGATCTCGGCGTCATCCGTCAGGGCAAACTGCTGTCGTGCTGCGGCGATGAGGGTGGCAAGGCGCGCTCCGCCCAGTAAGGAGGGGGTGCCGCCGCCGAAATACAGGGTGTCGGCGATTTCACCCGTGCGCTCTGCCCAGACAGCCATGGCGCGAAGAAGCGCCTGTACATAGGCGTCCCGATCCGCGTCGGTACTACCCGTGAGAGAATAAAAGTCACAGTAAGGGCATTTGGATACGCAAAAGGGGATATGCAGATATAATCCGATAGCCATATCGCTACTCCTGTTCTGAAAAGGCCGTCGGCATCGCCGACGGCCTTGATAACTTTATTTCAGGAATCCGTTGACGATCTGCTCCTCGGCTTCCTGCTCCGTAAGGCCCAGGGTCATCAGCTTAATGAGCTGTTCGCCCGCGATCTTGCCGATGGCAGCCTCGTGAATAAGGCTGGCGTCCAGATGATTGGCCGTGATCTCGGGAATAGCGCGCACACAGGCATTGTCCATAATGATGGCGTCACACTCGGTGTGACCGGCACAGCGGTTGTTGCCGTTGACGCGGGACAGGAAATCTTGCTTGGAATTACCTTTCGCTACCGCACGGGAGATCACATTGGCAGAGGAGTCCTCACCGTTTAAGTCCACGGTGAAATCCGTTTCGGCAAACTGATTGCCGTGAGTCATCAGTTTTTCCCGAATGACCAGCGAGGCGCCTGCCGCTACCGTAGCGCGGGTGACTCGCTTGGTGGAATCCACGCCCTTGATCTGGGTGGTTTCCAGTTCCATGGACGCGCCTTCCTCCAGCTCCACGACGGTGGTGGGGTTCATGACCCGTTCGCCGTTGCCGTCCCCCTCGGCGTAGTGCTTTTCCACATACCGTACGCGGGCGTTTTTGCCCACATAAAAGGCGTGGATGCCGCTGTGCTCCGACCGTTGATCGCCGCAGTTGTGAATGCCGCAACCCGCCACGATGGTGACATCACAGTTTTCACCGATGAAAAAATCGTTGTATACCAGATCGGTCAGACCGGTCTCGCTGAGCACCACGGGGATGTGGACGCTTTCGTTGCGGGTGTTGGGCTTGATACGGATATCAATGCCGGGCTTGTCCGTCTTGGGAATGATCTCAATGTTGGCGGTGGAGCGGCGTCCCGCGGCCTCGCCGTTTTGGCGGATGTTATAAGCGCCCTCGGGCACTTCGTGGAGATCGGCGATCTCCGCTAGCAATTTTTGCTCAATACTGTTCATTTTACCGCACCTCCTGCCAGCTTGTCCGTCAGGGCACTGCAGGTGCCCGAGGCGTTCAGCAGTGTGGGAAGAATGGTGTCGGGCGTGCCCACATCAGTAATGCGGCCGCCGGCAACCACTACGATTTTATCGGCAATGTTGAGGATGCGCTCCTGATGGGAGATGATCAGGATGGAGCCGCCCTCTTTTTTGTGCATGTTTTCGAACACCTGAATGAGGTTGTTAAAGCTCCACAGGTCAATGCCTGCTTCCGGCTCGTCAAACACCGACAAACGGGTGCCGCGCACCATGACGGTGGCGATCTCAATGCGCTTCAGCTCGCCGCCGGAAAGGCTGGCGTTTACCTCGCGATTGATGTAATCCTTGGCGCACAGCCCCACCTCTGACAGGTAGGCGCAGGCTTCAGATACGCTCATATTCTTGCCACCTGCCAGCGACAGCAGGTCATGCACCGTGATGCCTTTAAACCGTACCGGTTGCTGAAAAGCGAAGCTGATGCCCCGATGGGCCCGTTCGGTGATGGACAGGTCGGTGATATCCTCTCCGTCCAACAGAATACGTCCCTCGGAGGGCTTGATGATGCCCGCGATCACCTTGGCAAGGGTGGATTTACCGCCGCCGTTGGGGCCGGTAATGGCGACGAAGCGCTCTTCGATGGTCAGGTCGATATGCTGTAAAATATCTTTACGGATGTCGGCGTCCTCCACCCGAAAGCTGATGTTTTTCAGTTCAAGCATGGTATCCCTCCAATTACACAGAAAAGTATATCACATTTTCAGAAAAATAAAAGAGTAAAACGACATTTTTCCTGTTTTGTGACGCATAATATTGCCGAGGAGGAATGGTTATGACTGAAAAACACGATTTGACGATCACCCCGCGAGATCGAATGATGTATGCGTGGGAGGTATCCATGGGATTGGTAAGAGCGTACCGCGCCTACGCTGCCGAGACGGCGGAGGATGCCGCTGCTTCCCATCTGTTTGAAGAACTTGCCGAGCGAGAATGTGAAAACGCGTCTCGCCTGCATCAGCTGCTGCATGAAGAAGAGCAATAACAAAAATGAGCACCCCGCAGGGTGCTCATTTTCGTTATTTTTCAAGTTGTCGCTTGATCATGCGGGCGCATTTGTATACATCGCCGCCGCCCATGGTGAGGATCAGGTCGCCCTCCTCGGCGTGTTGTGTTACAAAGTCGGTGATCTCCTCAAAGGTAGGCAGATAGTGAGCCCCCTCGATCTGATCAGTGATCTGCTGCGAGGATACATTCCATTCGTTAGTCTCCCGCGAACCCAAAATATCGCTGACGATCACCTCGTCGGCGGCAGACAGCGCCTCAGCAAACTCCTCCAAATGCTGTGCCGTACGAGAAAACGTAAAAGGCTGGAAGATCGCCCATACCCGCTTGTGCGGCAGCGCCTTGGCGGCGGTGAGGGTCGCCACGATCTCGGTGGGATGGTGAGCGTAATCGTCTGCGATGGTGATACCCTTGACGGTGCCGAGAAACTCAAACCGCCGTCCCGCTCCATGGAAGGCGGCGAGTCCCGCGGCGATCTGCTCGCCGCTCGCGCCGCACAAGAATGCGGCGGCGGCCGCTCCCAAGGAGTTGAATATGTTATGCCGTCCCGGTACGCCGAGCGTTACCGCCGTGACAAATTCGCCGTGGTGATACAGGTCGTAACAGCCGTAAGAACCGTCACGCAAGGTGATGTTTTGCGCCGACCACTCGTTGTGAATATCCGCACCGTAGCGAATGATCTCAGCGTGTTCCAACCCCTCAACCGCTTTGAGGGTGTTGGGGTCATCGGCGTTGACGATGAGCGTGTGGGTGGTCTGAGTGGCAAATTGTCGAAAAGAGGCGATGACGCCGTCCAGGTCGCCGAAATAATCCAGATGATCCGCGTCCACATTGAGAATGACCGAGACGGCGGGGGTCATCTGCAGGTAATGGTCTTTAAACTCGCAGGCCTCGCACACGAAAACGTCGGAGCGGCCTGCGCGGCCGTTGGCGTTGATGAGAGGCAAGCGACCGCCGATGAATGCCGACGGATCCAGATCCGCTTGCAGCAGGATCTGTGCCAGCATGGAGGAGGTAGAGGTCTTTCCGTGAGTTCCCGCCACCGCCACGGTGCGGGCAAAGCGACGGGACAGCAGTCCCAGCAGGGTGGCGCGCTCCATCAGCGGAATGCCCCGCTCATTGGCCGCTGTCAGTTCGGGATTGTCGGCGCGTACGGCGGCGGTGTACACCACCAGCTGGGCATCTCCGATATTGTCCGCCGCCTGTGGCATGAGCACGGGAATGCCCATTCCCCGCAGGCGCACCACGTTATCCGACTCGCTGATATCCGAGCCGGTCAGCGTGTAACCCAAAGAATGCAGGATCTCAGCCAACGGGCACATACCCGATCCGCCGATACCTACAAAGTGTATTTTCTCAATTCCCTGCAAAAAAGCTTCCATCGAAACGCCTCCTCAGCGTTTATATTATATTGCTTCTGCCCGCAAAAATAAATACCTTTTTGAAAAATTTTGCCGAACCCTCAAAAACCCGAAAATAGCCGTTGAAACTCACGGGAAAATTTGATATAATAACATGATAATTCAAACAGTTTTTGACGGGAGGCTCGTATGAGCGATATCCATATCCTTTCGCCCGAGGAATTGGCGCTGCAGGAGCCGTACAGACGGCAGGTGCAGGCGTTCTACGCGGCACGGTGCGGCGGCAAGCCGCCGCTGGCCTATGTGCGCACCTACGGTTGTCAGCAAAACGTGGCGGATTCGGAAAAAATGAAGGGTCAGTTGGCAGAAATGGGGTTTGCCTTTACCGAAACTCCCGACGATGCCGATTTTATCCTGTTTAACACCTGCGCGGTGCGGGAGCACGCGGAGGATCGGGTGTTCGGTAACGTGGGTGCATTGAAAACGCTTAAGCGCCGCAAACCCGGATTGCTCATTGCTCTGTGTGGCTGCATGGTACAGCAGGAGCACATTGCGCAGAAATTATATCGCAGTTATCCCTTTGTGGGACTGATTTTCGGTACCCACGTATCCCACCGCTTGCCGGAACTGATGGCGGGTGTGCTGCTGAACGGAAAGCGTGTGGTGGAAACGCCTGCATGTGACGGCGTTATTGCCGAAGGCATTCCCGTGCGGCGGGATGGCGGGTTTAAAGCCTTTTTGTCCATTATGTACGGGTGCAACAATTTCTGCACCTACTGCATCGTGCCTTATGTGCGAGGGAGGGAGCGCAGTCGCGATCCCGATCTCATTGTGCAGGAGGCCCGTGAGCTGGTGGCGCAGGGGTACAAGGAGATCACCCTGCTGGGTCAGAATGTGAATTCCTACGGCAAGGGCGAGGCACACGGGGTGGATTTTCCCGAACTACTGCGGCGCATCAACGCCATTGAGGGAGATTTTATTATCCGCTTCATGACCTCGCATCCGCGGGATGCTTCGCCGCGCTTGTTTGATACCATCGCCGCCTGTGAAAAGGTGTCACGGCATTTTCACCTGCCTTTCCAATCGGGCAGCGATCGGATATTAAAGGCGATGAACCGTCACTACACCCGTGAGCAGTATCTGGAGCTGGTGCGGTATGCCCGCCGTGTGATCCCCGACATCTCCTTTACCAGCGACGTGATCGTGGGCTTCCCCGGCGAAACGCGGGAGGATTTTGAACAGACCTTGTCACTGATTCGCGAGGTAGGCTTTACTTCGCTGTTCACTTTTATCTTCTCACCCCGTCAGGGAACCCCTGCCGCAAAAATGCCCGACCCCATTTCTGCCGAGGAAAAATCGGCGTGGTTCTCGGAAA
>JAFVQV010000001.1 GCA_017504645.1 Clostridia bacterium
CGATAGCGGTTTTACGCAGATTTCTCTTGCGCTTGGTGGTCTTCTTGTTCAGAATGTGGGATTTGTAGGCGTGTGCGCGCACGACCTTACCGGTCTTGGTCAGCTTGAAGCGCTTTTTCGCGCCGCTGTGCGTCTTGATTTTAGGCATAACAGTATCCTCCTTAAAATAGTTCCTTTATTTTGCAGATTTGGGTGCCAGGAACATCAGCATATTGCGACCTTCCATCTTGGCAGGTTTTTCCACATTGCTCAGCTCGGAACAAGCCTCAGCGAACCGGTTCATGGTATCCAGCCCGATTTCGGGATGGCCCATTTCGCGGCCACGGAAACGAATGGAAACCTTGACCTTATTGCCATCCTCTAAAAAGCGCATGGCATGCTTAGCCTTGGTGTTGAAATCCGCCACGTCGATGTTGAGAGACAAACGGATCTCTTTCGTTTCGACCAATCGTAGATTTTTCCGCGCTTCCTTTTCCTTTTTAGCCTGCTCGAAGCGATATTTGCCATAGTCCATGATACGGCACACCGGCGGGGTCGCCGTGGGTGCGATCTTGACCAGGTCATATCCCTGTTCGTCAGCTACTTTTTGCGCCTCCTGTGCAGACATAACGCCCAGTTGGGCTCCGTCGGCACCGATGACACGGACCTCGTTGTCGCGGATCTGTTCGTTGATCTGCAATTCCTTCGTTGCGATGGGTAAGCACCTCCACCTTTTCTGCATGAAAAAACGCGGGCATGAGTCTGCCCGCGTGATAAAACAATCCCTCTGTTACAGAAAAATCGTTTATTGACCTGACAAGAACAAGATCCGCAGGTGAGAGCGGGCGACGCTCTGCTTCGTTTTCTTACCATGACACTATATCAGCATTTTTGCCGATTGTCAATACCTTTATCCCAAAAATTTTCAAGATCATCCGTTCGCCAGCACAAAGTGTCCGTCGGCAGTCGGCTTCACTACAAAACCAAACGGTGTGGTTTTGACGACCTCCCCTTGCTTGCAGAGCAGCGGCCGTTTGCTAAACACCTCGATCTCCCGTGATGCCCCCACCGTCAGGTCACCGTCAAGGTCCTCTATGTATAAGCGGGAGAAGAACGGCGCTTCGGTGTGCAACGTACCGTCTTTGATAACGGCGTTAATCAGCCGATCTTTTATAACGGCGCTGCACGAAAACCAGGTGTCGTAAGCGCGAGCATACACATAGCGGGACAAGGTGTTGTCCTTCTTACAAGGAAATCCCACCGCGTAGCGACGGCTTACTTCCTCTGCTGTCAGGCAGGTACCCGTAATATACGGCTCGCACTGATAGATCGAATACATATTGCCGTCGCGATCTTGCTTGGAAAAATTGGACAGATAGGTATTGTACGAATCGATCAGCCGCTGTCCGTCGCCATCCAGCAGGCCCAGCCAAAATTCCGCTTCGCCTCTCCAGATAGACCAGGCGTGTCCGCAACAGATCGCCTGACCGTCCGCATCACCCTCCCAGATGGTTTCCCACCACCGCACGGAGGAATGATACATGGGCGCCGTGCAGGTGTAGATGCAATAGGCATCGTGCAGACGCATTACCTGACGAGCAAACTCCCGATATTCCGATTTGTTTACCACAAAATAGGCAACGTACAGCACCGAAAGAGCGGTACAGGACATGGAGCCATCTTCCATAAATTCGTTATAATCATCTGACGGAGAGGACTCTGTAGGAAAAGACAATCCGCGCCGCACCAAAAAATCGGCGATATCCTCTGCCCAGCGTTTAAATTGCTCTGCGCGGCAATCTCCACGCGCCGACAGAGCCGTGTAGAGATCTGCAATCGGGAAGATCATCACCGTCACCGTCGTATAATCCTCGTATCCTCGACGAATGATGCACCCGTCGCGAAGAGTCTCTTCCAACAAACTTGTCATAGCGGCAACTGCCGTTTCCAAATAACGCTCCTCTTTCTCCAAGCGCCACAGATCCAATAAAATGTTGACTCCGTTAAACGCTTCTTGAATACGGTCGCTTTTATACACATTATACGGTGCCATTTTGTGCGGTACATCTTGCTCATACGGGATCAAGGTATGACGCTCACGATAGGCACTTTCGTTGTCGGCAAGCATAATGTTTTTGAAATTGCGCAAATGGTCGCGACACCGCTGATCGACAGGGTGATGCTGCATGTATCGCAGCTGCGCCCATACCCACATGGCGTGCTCACACAGATTGGTGTCGTACTCGCCCCGATAGCAGGCCGACGGCGGCATCCACACAGGCTCTCCCGCCGCCGTGTGGCCAATAACATGGTCGTACTCTGCAGGGATGGAGGAAACACTCTTTTCAAACATCGTTTTCCAATCGTAATGCGCAAAGCACAGGCACTCCACGCCCGCTCTCCCGCCGCAGTACGGGATCACACGATAAAGCCCATATTCGCCGGCAGACAAGGAAAAGGTAGAAGCCCCCGCGTGCACCGTTTCGCTGCCGTTGGGGTCGATCACATGAACGGCGTCACACTCACCCACGATCTCAATGGGCAAAGAACCTCCGATTTGGCAGGAGGAGCATTCATAATACGCGCAGGGAACGGACAGCTTTTTCGCCGCGATCTCCAACCCTTCTTTGTAGGAAGAGACAGGAATAAGATACGCCGTCACATCGCCGCTGTTTTTCGGTTCGTCACCATAGCAACGATCGTTGTTGGAAATCAATTCAAAGCCATCGATAAAGTGCATATTTACCGAATAATCCACTCGAAAGGCCGCGCAGGGCGTTTCGGCTATCAGCATCAGATGATTGCCGTCCGCGCGGGTAAATAAGCACATGGCCCGTTTGCTGTCGCGCTCATAATACGGGGAGGACACGGTAAACTGTCGCTGCCATTCCCCGTTTTTTTGCCCCAGCAGATTCAACGGAAAACAACCGCCGAATTTCGAAAACACGGTATTTTCATAATGCCACACGATTTTCAACGCGTCCGCCTCGGATGTTACAGCGCAAGACACGCCCAGTGCCGCGTCCACCATCGTCACCGCATCCTCACAGGAAGCGGTGATCTGCATTTTCGTCTTACGCTGAGCATGGGGTTCTCCCTTTTGCTTCGGTAATCGGGTGACATCCTCGTCACGCCGCGTATAACACGCTTCACCGAAGGTGCCCTTGCCGTTTGTGACATCGTACCCGTTCGGATAGCGATTGTCAAAAATATGACCGATTTTCCCGTCGCGCACCTGTATCGTAAAGGCGTTCATTGATCCATTCCCTCTTCCCAATCTGTTCAAAAATATCCGCCCATGATTGTACACAGGCGGATGTGGTTTTAAATGGATATTTCGTGTGCGATGCGGTACAGATCCTTGTCGAAAGGTTTTTTCATCTGCAGCGCTTCTTCGATGTCGTAGTCGGTAATGCGGTCACTTTGGATAGTAACCACGCGATTGCTTTTGCCTTCCATCAGCAGATCTACCGCATAGTTACCCATCCGACTGGCCAGCACGCGGTCACGGACGGTGGGGTCACCGCCGCGCTGCACATGGCCAAGAATGGTGGCACGGGATTCCACGCCGGTCTCCGCTTCGATCCGTTCTGCCAGTTCCATCACATGACCGATGCCTTCGGCCACGATGATGATAAAATGCTTTTTACCGGTAGCGGCCGTTTTCTTCATGCGATCGATGATGTCCTTTTGGAAATCAAAGGCTACCTCGGGCACTAAGATGCTGGTAGCACCCACCGCAAGTCCCACATTCAGCGCCAGATAGCCGGCATGACGGCCCATGACCTCTACCACACTGCAGCGGTCGTGGGACTGGGAAGTATCGCGCAGCTTATCGATCATGTCCATACAGGTGTTCAGCGCTGTATCGTAACCGATGGTCTGCTCACAGCAGGAAATATCGTTGTCGATGGTGCCGGGGAGACCGATGCAAGGTACACCACGACGAGTCAGATCCTGCGCGCCGCGGAACGAACCGTCACCGCCGATGACGACCAAGCCTTCAATGCCGTACTGGCGGCAGGTCGCCACTGCTTTCTGCATACCCTCTTCGGTACAAAATTCGGGACTGCGTGCCGAATACAGTGCCGTACCACCACGGTGAATGATATCGGACACACTGCGCAGGTTCATGGGCTGCAGATCTCCGTGGATCAAACCGTTATAGCCGCGATATACACCATACACTTCTATGCCACGACCCAGCGCCGTACGCACCACAGCGCGCACCGCCGCGTTCATACCCGGCGCATCGCCG
>JAFVQV010000055.1 GCA_017504645.1 Clostridia bacterium
GAACAGGGCGATAGACCGTTGGTCTATCGCCCTTTTTTAATGCCGTAGAGTAAAAGCATGATGCCGATTTTTCACGGTCACCACCTTGGCGCCCTCATCAAATTCTCCGTCCAGTGACCACGCCGCCGGCGTTTCCATACGGAATGTCACGTCGGAGGCTTTAAAGAAATCAAACATATCATTGCCTTCAAACACGCCTGTATTCAGCGCCAGCAGGATCTTGGAAAGGTCCCCTGCCACTCGGGGTTTGCGCACCAAAATCACTTCAAACAAGCCATCGCTCATGTCCACCAAGCTTTCGTCCAGCCGCACCAACCCCGCCACCGAGGTGGAGTTGCTTACCGCACCGAACATATACTCATCCTCAAAGGCTCGTTCCTTGGTCTCCACCCGCACACGGTAGCTTTGCAAAGCAGACAGTTCCTTAATGCCCTCAAGAATATACGCAAAATGTCCCAGCGCATTTTTGGAGGCTTGCGGAGCACTGTATGATGCCGCCGTAAAGGCCCCAAAGGATGCAATATAGGCAAAATGCCGCCCACCGTTAAAAATACCGACATCTATTTTTTGATCCACACCGTCTACGATAGCGCGGGCGGCCTTTTCGGGTTGGGGAAACAGGCCCAGAGAATGAGCAAAATCGTTGGTACTGCCCGCCGGCACATACCCCAACGGCACCTCGGCACCGCCGCTCAGCAAGCCGTCGATCACTTCATTTAAAGTGCCGTCACCGCCGCAGCACACCACCACATCGTGCTCCTGTGCCATATCCGCCGCCGCTTGACGCGCATCGCCGCGATCAGCGGTCGTTTGCACGGTCACGCGGTAGCCGGCCCGACAAAAGATATCCACCAGCGAGAACATGGCCGCCTTGGACCGCATCTTTCCCGCCGCGGGATTGATGATCAACAACAATTTCGGTTGCGCCATCGGGATACCCCCCTTTTTTTATTCCTGTACCGTCCGACCACTGCGAATGATCAGGTCCGACAAATAAAAGCTGTATTTTACCATGTCATATTCTTCTACCGACAGTTTACCGTACAACCTCCCGTCGTTGCCTATGGCAAAACTACGGGAGGTGCTGAACAGATCTCTGCCGAACATAACGGTGGAAACTGTTTTTTCCTCAATACCCAGTCCAGCCAGCAGGGTGGGTAACACATCCACCTGTCCGCCCACCACGGAAAATTCGCGAGGCTGTGTGATGTCGCGACTGTATAAGATCAGCGGCAGGCTGTATTGCCCGCCCCGACCGAACCAATCCTCGTATGCCGCATCGCTGACCTCATCCGTATAGTGAGGATAGTACTTGTGAACGCCGCCGTGGTCGCCCACCACCATAATCAACGTATTGTCCAGTAAGCCTCGCTTTTCCAGTTCATCCAGAAAAACGCCGATCTGCTCATCGGTATAGTGCACGGCGTTCAGATACCGCCCCAAAGGATTGCTCGCCAGCTCCTCGTCCATCGTCAGCCCGTTGTATCCCTGAGGCACTTTACAAGGGATGTGAGAGGAGCAGGTCACCACATGGGCGTAAAAGGGCTCATCAAGCGGCTGTTTGTCCAGTTTTTCCAGCGTTTGGCGAAAAAAGCTTTCATCCGATAGGTATCCGTTGAGTTTTTCGTCCTGCTCGTAATCCATGTTCAACCGTTCCATACCCAAGGCATCGGTGAGCATTCCCTCGTAGTTCCAGGTGGCATTGGCGGCACCGTGAAAGTAGTACGAGGTGTAGCCTCCGTGGTCTTTTAAAATCTGCGGCAAGGAACGGTAAGCGTTGTCGTCATAAGTGCCGAACACATAGCTTCTGTCCACGGGCAGCAGTCCCGTCATCAGCATAAAATCGCAGTCCGAGCTGTTACCGCATTTCACCTGCTCCTGGATATGGGGAAAGTAGTATCCCCCTGACATAAGGCGGTTGAGGTTGGGCGTGATCGCCTGCCCGTCCAATGTTCGCCCCAGCACAAAGCTTTCCAGAGATTCCACCTGGATTACCATGAGATTTTTCCCTGCGAACCGACCGGTATAATCACTCTGTGTGGTATCCGCGTTCTTCCATGAAAAGTAATCGTCCAGCAGCTGTTCGTCCTGCGCGGACAAGGTGGTTTCAGTAACTTGTCCCCAAGCGGTCTGCCACAGATCTGCCCCGTGAAAGCCCGCAGAGGAAAACAGACGAGTCTGCTTGACCGTATCCGCTGTCACATACACACGTCGATAAGCACCGCCGTCTATTCCTAACAGACTGAGAAGCGGCAAAAAAGCAACGGTCAGCACCGACACGCCAGCCATGACACCGGTAATCAGCGGACGGCGCTTGGGTTTTCGCGGTGTAAGCCAACCGTAACGGCGGCAAACAGCGTACAAAACACCCCATACTGCAAAATCCGCCAGCAGCCATAAATCTGACCAGACAAACAGTGTGGGCAGCGTATCCGCGATGGTTTGGGTGCCGCCTTGGGAAAACGCCACGGGGATCATGACCGCGGCGGGGATCACATTATAGCAACGGTAATATACCAGATCGATACACAAAATGACCGTGAACACCACATTCAGGATCAATCCATACCGGTAACGGCCACGGCCCTTGAACAAAAAGCAAGGAGAAAACAGCAGCGCAGTCACCGCCGCCTGTAAAGGAAGGGACGGCAGCGTTGCCGAAAGACCCGCCCATACATCCAATGTGTAGGCATTGTTTCCTGTCAAATACTCCTGCAGCAATATGTTTTTAATCAACAGAGCCACAAAGGGCAGCCACAAGCAAACCATCGCCGCCACACGCGGCCATCTCTTTTCCATAGCATACCCTCCCTGTTGATGATGTTATTTATTATATCCCTCCACTATCTGGAAAACAAGGGAAAACTGTAAATTTTCTGTGAAAGTGAAGCACCCCGTTTCCTGTACGAAACGGGGTGCGGTGTTACGGAGCCTCCCAAATGGAAAGCAACCCTTCTTCACTGAAACGGCAGGTGTAGCCGGCGTTTGTATATTTGTCTTCCAAGCCCTTTACAAACTCCGTATGACCGCCGCGCAGGTCAATAATCAGCAGATCGGTATCGGTTCCGCTGTGATAAAAATCCTCGTACAGCACCTCCCGTTCGGACAGATGCGGCACCAAAAAGGTAGAAGCGGTAACACTAACATCGGTCGGGATCTGTTCCAGAATGGCATCCATACGCTCATATTTTTCGTAATTATCCCGATAATTACGCATCAGTGACACGGCCGTAGGCATCGTCAACAGCACGAAGATCACCGCCGACAGCGTAGCAGCGGTCAAGGCACGGCGATGGCGCGCCAACTCATTCATCTCCGACAGATTGAGCACTGCACCGTAGAATAAAAAGGCCATGACGCCAAAGCTGTACTGAAAATACACACTGTGCATATACCCGTAATCGGTCAGTAGGTTAACCAGAATGGGCGCCAATAATAGGTAACGGGAACCACGACGAGTAAGAAAAGGCAACCCAGCCAGCGGCAAAAACATTTGGATGACATACAACAACTTGTGCTGTTTGTCCCCCTCAGGTTTTAACAATTGGATAATGGCATGCCCCGGATTGACTAAAACGGTTTTGATGGCATCTATTAGTCCGCCACCCTCCGGAATCAAGGTGCCCAGTCGTCCCGACATAATGCCCTGCCCGTAGGTGGTGAGTAAAAATACCGCACCGATGAAATACGCAATAGAGCCACCCAGCAGGATCAGTCCCGTTTTCCATTTCCGTTCAGCGATCAGCACATAGACGGCAAATACCACCAGGTACAAAAAGGCGTCTTCCTTAACGAGGCATACGCCCAATGCCGACAGCAGCACACCCGTCAGCCTGCCCTTCTCGTGGAAATAGAACATCCACAGCAGAAGCGGGAGTAAAAAGCAATTTTCGTGAATGTCGTAGAAGCAACCGCCACTAAGCGCGGGATACGCGGCAAAGGCGATCAGCATAAACAATGTCACTTGATGGGACAGACCCTTGTGCCGAGCCAATAAAAGCAGAGGAACCGCGCCGCTGAACAGGATCACTACCTGCCCTACCGCCAAAGTCAGCGGTGTGGGAAAGATCATATAAAAAGGTAACAGCAAATAGTAAATGGGCGATAAATGCACGGCGAAGTGGGACAGCAGCTGATCCCGTTCACAGGTGGTATTGGGTACAAAATCCGTGCTCATGTAATGGAACATCTGACAAAAAATCCCGAAATCGAAGTTGGGCGCGCCGTAAGTCTCATACCGCAGTACCGCGATCACCAGTGTGACGACGAAGAAAAAGCCCACCAGCAGGAGGAGCGGCAGCCAAAAAGCGCTCCCACCCACGTTCGGCGCCAACGATCGGTCACGGTAAACATACCGAATGGCCATCACCAAAAAGATTGCCAATGTTATGTATGTCTGTACGGTCCCGCCGTGGCTGAGCACCGCCACGGAAAACACCGTCAGCGCACCGTACAAGAACCAATCAGAGCAACGAACAGGAGTCCAACAACGGTCAAGGATCGTCAATGCCACTGTTATCAGCAGCACACCCGCTATCACCACGGGCAAACTGACATCGCTTGCATATTGCAGATCCAGCGTACGGTTGGGAAAGAAAAACAGCACCACGGCACTGACCGCCAGCCAGGCACCCAACAGCTTCACGATTAAGCGATCACAAAGCGCACTTAGACAATTACTCAGCCTCTTTTTCATAAGCCGCCTCCCCTCATGAGAAAAAACAGGTATATCGGCGGGATGTACCTGTTTTGAAACTTATTCTTCCGCAGACAGCTTCGCCAGACCCAGTTCCTGCAACTGTGCGTCATCCACACCGGAAGGACACAGGGTCATCAGCTCGGTCATGTTCTGAACCTTGGGGTAGGCGACCACGTCGCGCAACGTCGCCGCGCCCAGCATCTGCATCACCAAGCGATCCAACCCCAGCGCCATACCACCGTGAGGCGGTGCACCGTAGCGGAACGCATCCAGCAAATAACCGAACTTCGCATAAGCCTCTTCCTCTGACAAGCCAAGAGAGCGGAACATATGCTGCTGCAGTTCGGGGTCGGTAATACGGATGGAGCCGCTGGCCAGCTCGATGCCATTGAGCACCAAGTCATAGGCTTTGGCAAACACCTTGCCCGGATCGGTATCCAAATACGGGATACACTCGTCCAACGGCGAAGTAAAGGGATGGTGCATCGCATCCCAGCTTTGTGTTTCAGGATTCCACTCGAAGAACGGGAAGCGGGTGATCCACAACAGATTAAACCCTTCACGGGGAATGTTCAGGCGATCCGCCACTTCCAAGCGCAGAGCACCCAGCACGGACAATACCAGCCGGTCGTCGGTATCCGCCACTGCCAGCACCACGTCGCCTTGCTCGGCATCGACAGTGGTCAACAGCGCCGCCATCTCATCCTCGGTCATAAACTTGCCGAAGGAGGAGGAAATGCCGTCAGCCGTCCAGCGCACCCAAGCCAAGCCCTTGGCACCGATTCCGCGAGCATGCTCGGTCAATTTATCGATCTCTTTACGGGATAAAGTCGTAACCGCGTTCTTCGCCACGATAGCGCGGACGGAGCCGCCACCCTCAATGGCAGAGGTAAAGACACCAAAGCCGCAGGAACGCACCACGTCGCTTACGTTGCACAGTTCCATATCAAAGCGGGTATCCGGCTTGTCCGATCCGTACCGTTCCATTGCCTCGGTATAGGTCATACGCGGCAGTGGCGTGGGGATCTCCACATCCAAGATCTCCTTAAAGATGTGTTTCATGTATCCCTCGCCGATCGCTAACACATCCTCCACATCCACGAAGGACATTTCCATGTCGATCTGGGTGAATTCCGGCTGACGGTCAGCACGCAGGTCCTCGTCACGGAAGCAGCGTGCCAACTGAATATAGCGATCAAAGCCCGCCACCATGGACAGCTGCTTATACAGCTGCGGAGATTGAGACAGGGCGTAAAACTCGCCCTTATGCACACGAGACGGCACCAAGAAATCACGAGCACCCTCCGGCGTGGAACGGATGAGCATGGGGGTTTCAATTTCAATAAAGCCTTGGGAATCAAAGTAATCGCGAGTGGCCTTGGCGATACGGTGACGCAGGATCAGATTGCGCTGCAAATCGGGGCGGCGCAGATCCAGATAGCGATATTTCAGGCGCATGGCCTCAGCGGTATTGGAATTCTCCACGATCTCAAAGGGAGGTGTCTCCGCTTTGTTGAGAATACGCAGTTCGGTCACAGCGATTTCCACCTCACCGGTGGGGATCTCATTGTTGATGGAGGAGCGCACACGCACTTCACCCGTAGCCGCCAGCACATATTCGCCGCGGACGGTAAAGGCCTTATCAAACACTTCACGGGCGGTATTATCATCAAACGCCAACTGCACGATACCGGTGCGGTCACGCAGGTCGATAAAGATCAGCTGACCCAAGTCCCGCTGCCGCTGTACCCAGCCGAAGACGGTAGCCGTTTCCCCTGCGTGCTCACGACGAAATTCGCCGCAGTAGCGGGTGCGTTTCATTCCCTGAATGGTCTCCATTTATGCCATGCCTCCCAAGATTTCCTCGTTTAACAACTCGGTCATACC
>JAFVQV010000056.1 GCA_017504645.1 Clostridia bacterium
AAAAAGCCGAAAAATCGGACGGCCAATTTTCCGAAAACTTCATAATATAAGAATCGGTTGCATTCACTATCGAATCAAATTTGTCTTTAATATTCGCAGCTTCAAAATCGTAGGAATGCCATTGTACTTCCCACAAGGGAGCATTTTCTACTTTATCCTCCAGAGCCGGTAGGGGCGTACCGGTAGGCCACTCCACCATACCGTCCTGATCCACATCTTGACAATACAACGGGAGTTCCCGCGCAGTTTCGGTAGTAAGCCCTGTTTCCGGATGATAAAAGGGCGAATGTAGCACGCCGTCTTCCCAGTATATCAATTCCGTGATCGTCGTATCCGGGTCCTTGTAGGCATCTACAAAAGCACCATGCACCCCTGTTTTAAGCGCAACAACAAGGGCTTGCTCCACGCGTTGAATGCCACTGTCAATATCGGTCTGTCCCTGTAAAAACATTTCGCCGTCAACAAAGGAAAATAAGCGAGCCAACACATGCTTTGCCGAATTGTTAATGTTGATAAGAAGCAGATCGTCTGCTTTATCTGCTGTTAAATCGTTTACGAGCAAAGTTGTGTAGGTTTCTTCGGCAGCCATCGGCTCCAGCCCGTTTTTTAATCCATATATTACCAATCTTTTGTCGTTGGTATTGTACATATTCCAGCCAACCAACAATTCCGGAAACCCGTCGTTATCCAAATCGCCAAACTCTACCTGCGCGATTTCAGCACTGTATCCTTCAATATCGGCGATAGATGTCCATTTCCCTTGCTCTTTCTTCAAGAGATTGATATGAGTTTTTTCGTTATCGGCATCCATACGATAAAAAGCCACACCGTAATGCCTCAATTCATCATTGCTCACTACCGCGGAGATTTCCTCCACAGCGGAAGAAAGGATAACATGGGATTGCACTTGATCCAACAAAATAAAGGATGACAGATACTGACCCTCTGTAGGATATTTTAAGACATAATCCGTTATTTCACCCTTGATGTGTGTCTCCTGAATGTACGCATCCAGCGCGTTTTGAACGCCCTCCTGTTCCCCGTTGTTTTTCGGCGGGCGCAGCTGATCTTCCACATCAATGCCGATCGCCTGACAGCCGGACAGCAGCAAACAGAAAAGAACCAGGAAAATAGCCAAAAACGGCTTTCCTTTTTTCATGGGAAGACCTCCTTTCGCGCACAAAGTATTGAAAAAATTACAAAGTTTCCGCCTCTCGCAGCCACACGGTAGCAACGGCATCCGACGGCATATGCCACGCACCGCGCGGTGACAGACCAACGCTGCCAACTTTTGGTCCGTCGGGCATACAATTGCGTTTAAACTGCTGGGAAAAGAACCGACGTAAAAACAGACAAAGCCGATTTTTGATCTCGTCCCGGTCGAATTTCCCGCCAAAAGCAAGGCATGCAAGACGATACAGCTTAGCGGGAGAAAAACCAAAACGCAGCATATAGTACAAGAAGAAATCGTGTAGATCGTAGTTACCGACGATGCTTTCCGTTTTTTGTGCAATGACATCGTTTTCCGGTGGCAGAAGTTCGGGGCTGACAGGCGTATCCAGAATATCTGCCAGGATCCTTTCAACCTGACCGCCACAGCGTTTTGCTTCATATTCCACCAGACGACGTACCAGTGTCTTGGGAACGGAAGCGTTGACACCGTACATGGACATGTGATCGCCGTTATAGGTTGCCCAGCCCAATGCCAGTTCGGACAGGTCGCCGGTACCCACCACCAACGAACCGTTAGCATTGGCAATATCCATAAGCACCTGCGTGCGTTCTCTTGCTTGTGCATTTTCATAGGTAAGATCGGGATTACCGCTGTGCCCAATATCCTTAAAATGCATGCGCACCGAATCGGCAATGGGAACCTCGCACAAGGTAACACCACAAGCTTTTGCCAACTCGCAAGCGTTGTGGTAGGTCCTGCCAGTGGTTCCGAAGCACGGCATGGTGACGGCACAAATATCGCCTACTTGGCGCTCTAACCGATTGTACGCACGAACCGTTACAAGCAGTGCCAGCGCGGAATCCAATCCGCCGGACAAACCAAGAACCGCTTGACAGCCGGTATGACGCAAGCGCTGTGCCAGTCCTGCGGATTGAATGTTCAACACATCTTCGCAACGATTTTTTAACTGTTCAGGATCGGATGGTATGAACGGGTATGGATCGATTGTCCGTGAAAGAGAGGTTTCCGTTACCGCAAAATCAAATTCGACAACAGGCAATTCCGTGCACTCAAAAGGGGTAATCCTCCGTCTTTCGAACAGTAATTTTTGTAGATCGACCTCTGTAACAACAGAGCCGGTGGAAAAACGGCGACTTTCAGTCAGAATGGCACCATTTTCAGCAATCAAATTATGACCGGAGAAGAGAACATCACTGACGGACTCTCCTTCCCCGGCATCCGCATAGATGTACGCCGCGCACAACCGTGCCGATTGAACGCTGACGATATCACGGCGGAAGAAATCCTTGGTAACCGCCTCGTCGCTTGCCGACAAGTTGGCGATCACCGTGGCACCGGCAGCCGCCAAACGAATGCTCGGTTGTTCTGCCACCCACAGATCCTCGCACAGCTCCACGCCGAGAGAAAATTCCGGCATCGAACGGCAGGTAAACACCACGTCGGCGGACAGGCAGGTCGTTTGTTCGGCAAAGGTCACCGTTTGGCAAACACCCTTGCCCGAAGAAAACACGCGACTTTCAAACAGCGCGGAATGATTAGTTAAATTCTGTTTAGGTACCAAGCCCAACAGCTTGCCGCGCAGGCAAACGGCCGCACAGTTGTACAGTTCGGCACCAACTGCCACCGGCACGCCTACCAAAAGGATGGTTTCGGTTTCTATCGTTTGATTCAGAATAAAGCGTAAGGCGTCTTCGGCGGCACGCTGCAGTGTCGGTTGAAAAAACAAATCACCGCAGGTGGCTCCTGTCAAGCACAATTCGGGAAATACAGCCAGGGCCGTGCCCTCGGGGAGTTCCTGCACAGCGGTAATGATCTGCTTGGCGTTATAGTGACAATCCGTTGTACGAATGGCAGGCGTAACTGCCGCCACCTTTAAAAAACCATCTTTCACTGGAAGCTCGTCCTTTCCGCGCGTATAGATATTTATAGTATACTTCATCTTTGCAAAAAAGAAAAGGTTTTTTCCGTTCTTTATACGAAAAATCACAATATCCTGTCAATTTTTATAACGATTGCGGTAATATCGTCCCCTTTTTCGCTTTGGCACAGTCGTCTTGCCGTTTCCACAATGGTATCCGCCAAGGTTTGTATATCCCCTTTTTCCACATCAAAGTCGCGTAAAAGCTCCTCCACCCAGTGGATCCCGTCGTTACTGACCCCATCGCTCATGAGCAGTAGAAGATCACCGTCTACCAGACGGTCGCGTGTACGCGCAAAAGTTAGCTCACGAAGAATCCCTAGCGGTAAAGACGATTCTTCAAATCGCGAGATTAAACCGTGGCTGAGCAAAAGTGACGGGCCGGCACCGGCTTTCAAGACCTCTAGTTCTCCCGTATACAAATTGATCGATGCTATATCCAAGGTGGCCAGTGTTTCGTCATTGGATTTTGCCATCAAAGCCGTATTTGCCATACGCAGGATGCTCTCATAACCGAATCCGGCACGAATCAACTGTGAGGTCAGTCCAGCCGTCATGGCTCCGTCCACTGCGGCACGCCCTCCGCAGCCCATACCATCACTCATTACCGCAAAGAAATTACCGCTTAAATCCCAAAATGTTTCGTAGGCATCACCGCAAAGTTTTTCGCCTTTACACCTGGATTGAGCCGCTCCTAC
>JAFVQV010000057.1 GCA_017504645.1 Clostridia bacterium
ATGCACATGTAGGTGTACGAACGCCATAACGCTTTCTCCTTACAGATTTTCCGCAATCTCCAAAATACGCTGAAACCGATGGTTCACACCGGAACGGCTGATAGGCGGTTCCAACCGAGCCCCCAGTTCCCGCAACGAATAGTCGGGGTTGTCCAGCCGCAGCTGACACAAAGCCCGCAGATCCTCCGGCAACGCGTCAATGCCGATGGTACTTTCGATGCGGCGTACCGCCTCCGCCTGCACTAAGGCAGCGGCTACGGTTTTATCAATATTGGCACTTTCACAGTTCGCTACACGGTTGGCGTTGTTGCGAATGTCCTTGATCATTTTCACATTCATGAGTTCCAGCGAGGCACCTACTGCGCCCATGAGGGTGAGGCAATCCTCGATCTGCTCACTTTCTTTAAAATACACGATATAGTTACCCTTGCGCCGTACGGATTTGGCAAGCAGTCCCATTTCCCCCAACAGGGTCATGAGATCGTGGCTCAAATTGTAGTACGGCACACTGAATTCCAGATGATAATCCACCTGCGGATTAGTAATCGCGCCACACACCAAAAAGGCGCCCCGCACATAGGCCGCCGCACAAGTCTCGCAGTCCAAGTTGGCACGATTGAGGCGAATGGCCACTTCATTACTGTGACCAAACCGCGACACAATACGCCGACAAGTATTCGCCTCTTCGGCGGCAACGGTGTACATACCGGGCTTGTCCGGCACCGTGGTTTTCAGTTTGACATCACATACACGGTTCACCAACTGCTCGTAGCAGGCGGCCACCGCAGGATTTTCCGTTTGCAGCGATACACCGCCCACGGAAAAGGCACGTCCGAATTCCAGCATACCGTATGCCTGCGCCGCTTCGCAACAAGCGTTTTCCATCGGCAATGCCGTCAATTCACGTTTAATATCCGATGAAAAGGACACGGTATCCCTCCCTTTTTACCGTCCAATCAGTTGTACTTCCCGTTCCAGTTCTACACCGCAGGCATCCCGTACGGTACGCTGCACCAAGTGGCACAGCTCCATCACATCTGCACAGGTAGCGCCTCCACGGTTGATAACAAAACCCGCGTGCTTTTCGCTTACCTGTGCCCCACCTACGGCGGTACCTTTCAGACCGCACTGTTCAATCAGCGCACCTGCAAAATACCCCGTAGGCCGCTTAAAGAAGCTGCCGCCGCTGGGATATTCCAAGGGCTGTTTTTCGCGGCGGCGATTCAGGTAATCGTCCATGCGGGCGCGAATGGCAGCAGGCTCATCGAATGTCAGCTCCAGCTGCGCCCACAGCACCGTCATGGGCTGCTCCATCAGTACGCTGTGACGATAACCAAAGGCCATTTCTTCGGTCGAAAGGACGGTAACGGTTCCGTCAACTGTCATTACCCCCACGCGGCGAATGACCTGTGCCAACTCCCCACCGTAAGCGCCCGCATTCATGTACACACCGCCGCCCACCGTGCCGGGGATACCGTAGGCAAATTCCAACCCCGAAAGCCCCTGCTCACAGGCAGCAACGCATAGTTTGCCCAACGACAGACCCGCCGGTGCGATAACCGTCGTACCGTCAAAGGTCGGCGGCGCACTTTCCAGTTGCAGTACCACGCCTGCAATGCCCGCGTCGCTCACCAATAGATTGGAACCGTTGCCTACCAGCATCAACGGAACACCGTTGCAGGCACACAGCCGCCTCACTGCGGCGAGCTGCTCCTCGTTTTGTGCCGTCACGAACAGGTCAGCCGCACCGCCGATACGAAAGGAGGTATGGGCCGCCATGGGCTCGTCTGCCAATACCTCACAGCCTATTTCACGCAGTTGTTCAGCCAGGTGCTTCATACCGACCCTCTCCTAACGATCATTGTTCAGCGACCCAAACAGCCCGCACCGATCACACCGGCGTCGTTGCCCAACTTAGCGGTGCAGATGCGGGTTTGCTTCGCACTGTATTTGCTGTAACGCTCTTGCTCCACGATCTCACGCAGGGGCTTCAGCAGGGTCTCCCCCTCTTTGCAGATGCCACCGCCGATGCAGATGATCTCCGGCTGAAAAATGTTGATCATGTTGGTGATACCGCACGCCACATAGCGGATATAGGCATCCACCACCGCCGTACCGACAGCATCCCCCGCACGCATGGCATCAAAGGCGGTCAAACCATTCACATTATCCAAGCTGCCTGCCAGCTGCCACATCACACTGTCGGGATGGGCTTCCATGGCACGGCGGGTCTGACGGATCAGCGCAGTGGCAGAAGCATACGCCTCCCAGCAGCCACGACGACCGCAGGAGCAATCCTCTCCATCCACAGTGATAACCGTATGCCCCAGCTCGCCGCCGGCGAAATTGAAGCCGCTTTGGATCTTGCCG
The DNA here is from genome assembly GCA_017504645.1 of Clostridia bacterium. Classification (GTDB taxonomy): domain Bacteria; phylum Bacillota; class Clostridia; order Oscillospirales; family Acutalibacteraceae; genus RGIG3009. The sequence goes on from JAFVQV010000057.1 coordinate 2,371, forward strand.
TCGATGATCACACCGCCGCCGACGCCGGTCCCCAGCGTAATGCACACACAGTTGTCACTGCCCTGTGCCGCACCCGCCTTGACCTCGCCCAGCGCCGCCGCATCCGCGTCGTTACTGATATATACGGGTTTCCCCAGCTTTTCATGCATGATAGGGCCTACCATCAGGTTGGCAAAACCCAGATTGTTGGCGTATTCGATCTCACCGGTATCGGTGTTGCAGGTGCCGGGAGCACCAATACCTACATGATGGATATCATCCATCGTCAATCCTGCCTTTTTGACCGCTTCGCGGCTGACTTTCGCCATGTCCTCTAAGATCTCCTCCGCGGGACGGGGCATAGCGGTCTTGCATTTTGCCGAAGCCACGATCTCATAGTTGTCGTTGACGACACCCGCCACAATGTTGGTACCGCCCAAATCAATGCCGATGGTATACATAAACGATGTCTCCTTTTACAATGTCAAATGTTTGGTATTCAGATATTCTTCCAGCCGCTGACGGCTGCTGTTCACAATAAGCTCTACGGGAAACTCGATCTCGCGCAGCATGGCGATGCTCTTGTCATACTGCCCGATATGATCGTGATAATGGGAATCCGAGTTCACAACGATGTGCACACCGTGCTGCTTACAAAGCAACGCCACGCGGCGGCAGTTTTCAAACGAATCGCTCCGCACGCGGAAGGTGCCTTCGTTGATCTCCACCAACTTGCCCTGCCGCCCGAATTCGGGAATGACCCGTTCGTAATTAAAAGCAAAGGTGGGCGTGCCGCAATGCCCAATGATATCCACATGGGGATTGGCGGCAATCGCCAGCCATGCCGTCGTGATCTCCTCTATGGTGCCGGGCGTCATGATGGTATTGTGCATGGACGCGATCACCAGTTCCATTTTCTCCAGTATTTCGGCAGAGGTATCCAGCGTTCCGTCGTGCTGTAGCACATTGACCTCAATACCGCGAAACACCCGTACCCCCTCAATGTACGGCGGCAACACCCGCATATTGGTAAAATGCCAGTGATGCCCCGGCTCGGGAGTGGACAGCGAGTGATCTGTCATGGCAATTGCCAGCAAGCCCTTTCTCGCTGCAGCGGCGGCGTTTTCCGTCACCGTGCTGTACGCATGGGTGGAGTAGATGGTATGGGTATGCAGATCCGCCACCGGGCGGAGAATGTCTGTCATGTAGGTCCCTCGTCTTTCAGAACAGGTCATAGTCCTTTTGTATACGGCTGATCGCCGCGGGGTCGTCCGCCATGCCCAGATTGCGCATCAGCTCCTGTGCAGCGTTGTACCCCATCTTTTTCTGACGGTTGTTCATGGCCGCCACCTCAATGATAACTGCCAAATTGCGCCCCGGCTTGACGGGAATGGTGAGCATGGGAACCGTGTTCCCCAAAATGTTCATGTACTGATTTTCCAATCCCATGCGGTCGTACGCCTTTTCGCTGTTCCACTGCTCCAGCTGAATGGCCATGTCGATCTTCTCGGTCACCTTGACCGAGCCGATACCGAACAGGCGGCGGGCATTGACGATGCCGATACCCCGCAGCTCGATGAAATGGCGGATGTTGTCCGGCGCAGAGCCCACCAGCGTTTTGGAGGAGACGCGGCGAATTTCCACTGCGTCGTCCGCAATGAGGCGGTGTCCGCGCTTAACCAATTCGATAGCAGTCTCGCTTTTGCCCACACCGCTATCACCCACCAGCAGGATACCCTCACCATACACCTCCACAAACACACCGTGGCGGGTAATACGGGGTGCCAGCTGCACATTCAAGAAGGCAATCAGCGAGGAAATGAACGCAGAAGTGGTATCCGTGGTACGCAGCAGCGGCACCTGATACTTTTCGCAAGCTTCTCTCAACTCCGGTAAAATGTCCAGCCCGCGACTGATCACCACCGCGGGCGGCTGATACGCCGTCAACTGCTCCAATCGTGTGCGCCGCACCTCGGCATCCAGCCCCTCCAAGAAGGAAAACTCGCTTTTGCCCATGACCTGAATACGATTTTTGTCAAAATATTCGAAGTAGCCCGACAGCGCCAAGCCCGGACGGTTCACATCGGCGCATTCCACCACCCGCTCGGCGGCATCCTGCGGCATATATACGCGTTCCAGTGTGTGTTCATCAATGATCTTGTCCAGCAAAACGGAATACTCTTTTTGCATGGTATGGCCCCCTAATCGCAACAAGATATACATAGTTAATTATAGTATAGCGTATTTTTTCGCAAGATGAAAGATGTGTTTTGGATTTTTTACAAATTTTTCTTCATGTCTTGAAAGATGAAGGAAAATGTAGTAAAATGTCCACTAAGAAACTGATGCAGGAGGTGGCACATGGACGACTTTTCTGTAGGTCTGTTTAACGATTCGTTCCCGCCGTTGATCGACGGCGTAGCACAGACCGTTAAAAATTACGCGCAGCATCTTTGCCGCCGCAACTGTAAAGTAACCGTCGTCACACCCGATTACCGCGACGCGGTGGACGATTATGAGTTTGAAGTATACCGCTATCCGTCCATTCCCGCCGGTTCGCTGATCGGCTATCGCGTGGGCGTCCCCTTTGGACCCGAAACGCTGTCGCGGTTGCGCAATAAAAATTTTGATCTGATGCACATCCACGCACCGTTCGCTTCGTCGGTGCTGGTCAGCAATATTAACCGTTCCTCGCAAGTTCCCACTATCCTCACCTATCACACCAAGTTTGATCTGGATATTGAGAAGCGCGTGCCTACTGCCCCCATGCGCAAGATCGCCATGGAATTTCTCCTGCACAACGTGAACGCCGCCGACGAGGTGTGGGTCGTTACCGGTGCTTGTGTGGAATCGTTACGCCGCATCGGCTATGAGGGCGCTTGCCGCGTGATGGAAAACGGAACGGATTTCGCTCGCGGTCTCGCTTCGCAGGAGCAGATCTGCGCTTTGCGGGAAACCTATCGGTTGTACGACGATGTGCCGGTGTTCCTGTACGTGGGACGGCTGATGTGGTATAAGAACATTCGACTGATCTTGGATGCGCTGAAAACGCTGCACGACGGTGGCATGGCATTCCGCGCCTTTATCGTCGGCGACGGATACGATGCCCCCGAGATGAAGGAGTATGCCCGTGCCTGTAATCTGCAGGGATGCGTCACCTTTACGGGCCCTATCCACGATCGGGAATATTTGCGTACGTTTTACAGCGTTTCCGATCTGTTTTTGTTCCCCTCCACTTACGATACCAGCGGCATCGTGGTGAAAGAGGCTGCCGCCTGCAATTGCCCCTCCCTGCTGGTGCGCGACAGCTGCGCCGCCGAGGGTGCTGTGCACAAGACCTCCGCTTTTTTGGTGGAAGAAAACGCCCAATCCTGCGCCGACGGTATCGCCGTCGCCTGTTCCGATCGGGCGCGTTTGAAGCAAGTGGGCATCCGCGCCGGCGAGGACCTGTACCTGTCGTGGGAGGATGCGGTGGGCCGCGCCTACGGCCGCTACCGCGAAATACTGGGGCTTACATAATTTTTCAACTTTAGTCTTGACAACCGTCACATTTTGGGATAAAATGATTGACGGTCCATTTGGGGGCGTAGCTCAGCTGGGAGAGCGTACGGTTCGCATCCGTAAGGTCGAGAGTTCGATCCTCTTCGTCTCCACCACCAAAAAGCACCGACACTCTGTTGAGTGTCGGTGCTTTTTCTTTAAAAGGACACGAAGAGGATCGAAAGGGCGTTAAGAAAACAGTCCGGTGGACTGTTTTTAGCCCGTCGCGTTGTACCGCCC
>JAFVQV010000058.1 GCA_017504645.1 Clostridia bacterium
AATGTCGTCCACGGCAATCATGGCACCGGACTTGTCCGCGGTGCGTCCCAGCAGATAGTCGCAGGAAACACCGTAGAAATCAGCGGCGCGAACCACAAATTCCAATCCGCATTCCCGAATGCCTTTTTCATAGTGGGAAAGCAGTGCTTGTGAAATTTTCAGTGAAGCAGCCGCTTCCTTTTGGCTGATGCCGCGTTCTTTCCGAAGAAAGGTCAGAACGCGAGAAAAAGACGAATTCATAACGGTTTCTCCTGTAGTGTGTAATACCCGAATTATACGGCGGGTTTTTAATTATAACGCAGATGTTACAATTTGTAAACTGGCGAAATGTCGAGTTTTTTGGGGGATTTTTAATGAAAAGTTACAAAATTCATCTAATTCGTCACGGTTTGACCGAGGCCAATGAACGCGGTCTGTATATCGGTATGACCGATCTCATGCTGTCGCCGTTAGGGTTAAAAGACTTGCTGGTAAAAAAAGAACGGGCAATTTACCCGCATGCCACTCGCTTTTTTACCAGCCCGCTGTCCCGTTGCCGTCAAACGCTGGAAGTGTTGTACCCCGGTTGTCACCAGGAAATCGTGGAGGGACTGGCAGAATGCGATTTCGGTGATTGGGATGGGCGCAGTGCCGAGGAGCTCCAGGCGGACGAGGGGTTTTGCCGCTGGATCGCCGGCGAGCAAAAAACCATTCCGGATGGAGAGGATACCGAGGCTTTTCAAAAGCGCGTGATGGAGGCTTTTCAGTCCATCGTGGAGAGCTTAATGAAAAGCGGCGATACCGAGGCGGTAATCTGTACCCATGGTGGTGTCATTATGCTCATCATGGCGGCATACGCGCTGCCTCGTGCGGATATTTCCCAATGGGGCGCGGAAAGCGGTTGCGGTTTTACTCTGCGTATCACCCCATCCTTGTGGATGCGGGAGCCGGTGGCAGAGGCGCTGGGGTACGTACCCCTGTTGCCCACGGAAGAATAAGAAAAATGAAAGGCCTCCGCAGCACATGCTGCGGAGGCCTTTGTGATTCTGTTGGCCCCACTCTGCCGTAATGTCCTTTACATAACCTGCTACTATAATCAGCAGGTGGGTGCCCGCCCACAGGGTTCGCGCTCCCTTCGTCCTGCCGCAGCAGGGAGGTCTGCAATCCGCCTGCGGAGTCAAGCTCCCGTTATCAACATGTAGTAGGGTTAAAAAAGGACGGTCCACGCACAGAGCAGGGAGTTGACCTTAGTCGGCGGGCTGTTCCATTTCCTCGACCTCGTACAGGTCGGCCAGCCGTTCCTCAAAGATCTCGGCGATCTCCTCAAACTCGTCATCGTCCTCGATGGGGAGCAGTACCTCCTCGCCATCCTCCTCTTTCACGGTCAGGATGATCAATTCTCCGTCGTCATTAACCATTTCGGCGGGGTCGTGATAGACGGGCAGCAGTGCCACATATCGTGCCTCATCCGTCTCGATGGCGTCCAGGATCTCAAATTCGTGCTGGTTACCCTCGTCGTCTACGACAGTAACCAGATCGTTTCCGTATTGTTCAGACATCTTCATTCTCCGTTCATATATTCTGTAATCTAATGATAGCCTTTTTTGGCGTTCCCGTCAAGTGGAAACTTTTTTGTGCCTTTAAATAAAATTTATAAAAACATTAAACTTTTTTACAAAAAACTATTGACTTTATATAAACTCTGTGGTATAGTGTAGATGACAAAAGGAAAGGGAGTGAGTCCGGTGTACTAAGAAAAGGGCCTTTCAAATCATACGAAAAGGTGAGACCCATGAAAATTAGTTATCCGGTTCAAAAAATCTAAAAGAAAAAGGTGACTCCAATGGGCCGTTAACAGACCCCACGGAAATTTTGAGATAAAGGGTGAATCCCATGCACTAAGACCGAAAGGTCACCGATAGTGTGTCTGAAAACGGAAGTTTGGGTTCCGCAGGGTTGCGGACGAGTCAAATTCAATATAAAATCTGAAAGGGACTTCGTGAGAAGTCCCTTTTCTTTTTGCTTGGTATAACTTGTCACCGCTTGGAAATCCTAATGCCAAACAATGACCAAGGAGATTGATCGTGAAAAAACGCTGGCAGTATTTGATAACCGGTGCATTGGCGGGGATCGCCAATGGCTTGTTTGGTTCGGGTGGAGGGCTGTTTTTGGTGCCGTTGCTCACCAAATGGAGCGGCTTGGAGCAAAAGCGTGCCTTTGCCACTTCCGTGGCGATCATTTTCCCGTTATCGGTGGTTTCGCTAATCGTATTTGCTTTTCGCGGCGGTGTGGATTTTGGGCAAGCATGGTCCTATCTGCTCGGTGGTGCGGCGGGCGGATTGCTGTCCGGCTGTTTCTTTAAACGCATGTCGGTAACGCTGCTTCGTCGTTTGTTCGGAATATTGCTGCTGTATGGCGGCATAAGGGCGGTGCTGCTGCTTTGACTGTGATCGCCATACTGGTGGGGCTGATTACCGGCGTTATCAGCGGCTTCGGGATTGGCGGCGGATCGCTGCTGATCTTGTACCTGACAGCGGCGATGGGTACCGACCAATACACAGCTTCGGGGATCAATTTGTTGTATTTTCTTGCTTGTGCGCCGGCGGCACTGATCTCGCACATTCGGAATAAACGTGTGGAATGGCAGGCGGTGTTGTGGTGTACCCTGGCGGGGGTACTAACCTCCGCGGGTGCGGCGTTTTTTGCTGCTCGTATCCATACCGATCTGCTTCGTCGGTTGTTCGGCGTGCTGCTGCTCTACATCGGTGTTAAAGAACTGTTTTGCAAAAAAGAGAAACAAAAAGACCGTTCCGCACAATGACGGAACGGTCTTTTGCATTATTGTTGCGCATCCGATTTCTCTTTCCGAGCGTTTTTGCGGGTGACGATGCGGTTGTACAGCCAAATGCCCAGCAGACTGACCGCACCGGTAATGACGAAGAGCAAAATCGCTTTGCCATACTCTTGCTCCTGTATCATGTTGCCGCCGATGGTGGAGGACACCACCGTGGGAATGCGGGCGATGAGAGAGATGGCAAGGAACTCATGCAGACGGATACGAGTCAGTCCCGCAAAATAGGTAAACAAGTCCTTGGGCGTACCCGGAATGAAAAACAGCAGGAAAATCAGCCGTTTGAGCTTTTTTTCGCTGTTGATAAACCGCAGTTGGTCGATCTTCTCGCGGCTGATAAACAGCTCTACCAGCCGAACGCCCAGCCACTTTACCAACAGGAAGATCAGGGAAGAGGCGGCCGCCACGCCGCCCAGACACAGCAGGGTGCCCTCCACGGCGCCGAAGGTATATCCGATGCCGATCTCTACCAGCTCGCCGGGAATCAACGAAATGATGACCTGCAGCACCTGAATTCCCAGCGCAATGAACCGCCCTTTCCAGCCATAGGCGTCGATAAAGGATTTAAAGGCTTCGGGATCGTTTTCAAACACGCGAAACCATTTGTAGATCAGCCAGGTGAGCCACGCAAACAGCGCCGCTACTACCGCCAGCGAAATGACTGCTAACATCCGCCGCCGCTGCAGATAAGCGGTGGTATCGGCAGTGGGTTTTTCTCTATGTTTCATATTCCTGAACCTCGACACTGAAATCAAGTCGTTAACAGTATACCGTAATTACTTGTAACAATTCAAGACTTCTGTCGAAAAAATATTGCAGTTGCCGAAAATCTTTGGTATACTGTATAGGATTATAAAAACTTTGAGGGAAATGAAGGGGATACATCATGATCCATGTGACACTGATCGCGCATACACCCGCGCCGGAGCATACGGTTGCCTGTGCCGCTCGACTGTGCTATTCACCTGCTACTATCGACGATATTATGGAAAAAATGACCGACGATAAAACGGCGTCCTTCGTGGATATGCTGTCCGAGATCGGTCACGAAAGTCCGATTGAACATGCCTC
>JAFVQV010000059.1 GCA_017504645.1 Clostridia bacterium
GGATAAAAGGCCACCAACGATCATCAGCAACCCACCGATTACCCATAATCTGCCGCCAAAACGGTGTGTGGCGTTCCAGTTTTCCTCATTTTCAAGCGCCCATTTCACCTTAATGCCAATGGTATGGTTTTGTTTGCACTTCGGAAGATAATTGCCGATGATAACGAACATCAGTCCGATAAGCAGTAAGACGATTGCTTCAATGTTAAACTCTTTGCCAACAGCAGTTGCGTAAATAACACCACCGCTAAAAACCGATATTACCGGGACGATCCATAAAATCATATTCAACACTTTTTGACTTTGCCCTTTGTTTTTAGGATCCTTGGCGGTAATCAACACACATAGCCAGTGCAGCGCAAGCAAAATCAGTGGTGCACCCAGCACCGTAAACAATTTACTGCACCATCCGTCTGCATTTCCATCAAGTCCCCAGTGTACCGCCATCCGTTCCGGCAATTTACTCCAGAAAATCCACCCAATCAAAGCGGGTAATAGGATTATGGCGGAGGACAGTATCAGCTTTCCCTTGTTATTCTTGATCACGACAACACTCCCCTTTCAATTCCGTGATCCAAAGCATAATTTCTTCCAGCACAGATGCATTAAGTTCATAAAAAATGAATTTTCCCTCCCGGGTATCTCGAATCAGATCTGCCTCCTTCAAGACTGACAAATGTCGAGATATGGACGCTGCTGTAACCTGAAACCGATCCACAATCTGTCCGGCTGACATTCTACCGCCTTTCAGCATGTTCAATATTTCCCGTCGAATTGGATCGGCCAGTGCTTTTAGTGTATGCTGCAATCCCAAGAACCATCACCTCCATTTAACATTTAACCTAATTGTTAAATATATTATAACACGCACCCCTTGTGTTGTCAACACACAAAACGAAAAAAGAAAAGCCTTCCACGCGGAAGGCTTTTCAAATACTTATTTCTCCAGCTTGTAGGGCGGGATATCGACCCATTCACCGGGCGTTTCCTGCGCAATAAACGCGTACTGAAGGATGGCGGCGACAGCCAAGGTCTGCTCATATTCAACCGGAGCAATCCCCGTACGGAAGAATTTTACCAATTCCGTAACAAAGCCCGGGAAGAAATCCGTACAGGCATTGACATAGCTGCACGGGGCGCCATCGGCATAGTTGATCGCCATGTTAAAGGGGCACTCCCAATCATAGTGCTGGGTGCTCGCCCAACGATCACCGGAGAAACGGATCGTCATACCGGGATGCTCGTTTGTGCCGGTAAACATAACCTTTTCAGGCGTACCTCCCATGAAGGAGACGATGGGCTCCACCTGATGGATGGAATAAATGTCGAACGGGCCGGGGCCACGCATGCCGATCGTCTGAACACCTTTACGTTCAACGTCCTTCAGCTCTTTAGAAAAACGCAACGCACTGGAGGTAAACATCGGCGTGTTATGATCCAGCGCTTTTTTGATCATCCGGCAGGCGGAATCCACATCAGGTGCAAAGGTCTTATCCACATAGGTGGGTTTGCCGCTGCGTAACGGTATATCGCTCAACACCTCGTGCATCTCGGGATTGTTGGGTGACAATACGACGATCACATCGCTCTTCTCCACCAATTCCTCAATGGTGTCCAGCAACTCTACATTTTCCTTTTCAGCCCACTCACGGTTTGTGAGATCGTGCTCACCCAGTGCTTCTTCGGGCTTTTCAATCATCGCATAGGCATATGCCACCGTCATTTCTCCGTTGGTTTCCTCGCGAATCCAGGTAGGCAGATTGTTGGCGTGCCACTCGTTCAAATAATAATCAATAAAACCGACTTTCATTATATTCCCTCATTTCCGTATATCTTTTTACAGAATACCAAATCCAAGTCGAAAAGAACATAGCATTTTTTAGGGAATTTGAGACATTTTTTAATGTGCTCCACTTTTACAAGGTGGAAAGTAGCTGCTCAAAAAAGGATTTGGCGTGTAACACATCGGACTGCTGTTGATCGCCGTCGATCTCCCGTTCAATAATGATATAGCGATCGTACCCTATCTCTTTTAAGCGGTGAAGCAATGTGGGAAAATCCACAGCTCCCTCGCCCATACGGCGTTCTTCCCCCAAAATACGGGGATCCGTGGGCGGCATACCATCTTTTCCGTGCATGTTACGCACATAGCTGCCGAAGGTGTATAGCGCATCCACGGGGTTGCCGTACCCATACATCAGGATATTGGTCGGATCCAAGTTTATGTACAAGTTGTTTCTGCCAATATCCCGAATGAGCCGCAGCAGGGTAACCGGAGATTCACCGCCGGTTTCAAACAGAACATTAACACCCAGCTTTTCACAATGGCGTGCCAGCAATTCCACCGCCGTCAACAAGGAGGCGTACTCCGGAGAAAAGGGATTGTTAGGAACATAACCCGCGTGGATGATCATATCCGTGATCCCCAACCAAGAGACAAATTCCGCCGCATTACGAACATAATCCAGTCGTTCGCGACGATAAGCCTCCACATTGAGTCCCGCAGTTAAAAATCCATAATAGTTATCCCACACGGTATCGGAGTCGTAAAAGCCACAGAATTGTGCGGTAATCTCGATGCCTTCGGCATCCGCAGCTGCACGAATGATCTCCGCGTCACGGCGAATATACCGCTCGGGCTTATACACCAACTGGCAGCAGGAGAATCCCCACTGACGCAGCTGGGCAAATTTCGCCTGCGCGTCTTCGGCTTTTGCCAACCGAACCAAGGTGCCCAGTTTCATACAATTGCTCCTTTTCGAATCCAAAACATCAGATATTGATGGTGTGCTCTAACAGTGTTTTGGTGATTACCATTTCACTGTTTGGGTGCTCCTGCAGGAAGGATGCGGGTGCGAACCGATCGGCGGGCTCCAATGCCATCTTGCGCATGATCCCCCACTGCCAATCACAGTACAAATATACCTTGAACAGTTTGGCGTTCAACAGTTGCTTCATGCCCATGGTGATGCAGCGACGGGGCATCATATCCAGAGCACCGGCGATCTTATGAGCACCGTTGTTTACGATGGTGTCTTTAGAAAGATCTAAGCACCGCGTGCCGATGGTGCGATACTCCTCGTCGGTGATAGCTTCTGAGGGTGCGGGCGGCTCATTAAAAGCGATGTGACCGTTGATGCCCACACCTGTCAAGCAGCAATCCGCAGGGCCCAGTTTTTCAATCAGCGCGTCTAACTCCGCTTCTTTGCCCGGAACAGGAAACAGCCGTTGCTCTCGGGGCATGAGCAGTTCGGGACGGATCTGCGAGTATACATTCTTCTCCATATATCCCACAAAACTCAAAGGACTGTCAGGAGAAATGTGCTGATCGTCGTCGGTCAGATACTCGTCCATATTGATCATCCACACATTTTTCAGGCTGACACCGCGCTCATTCACCTTTTTTACAAACAAGGGATATTGCGCAATAGGACCCACGGGACAGATAATAAAAGTGGGGGCTCCCTGTTTCCTCTCGATGGTATCCACCATGATATCCGAAATTTCTTCCATCATCGCCGCTTCGCTTTCCATGACGCGGGTGGGCAGACGACTGTTTTTCAGGAACTCCTCCGGTGAACAAGTATATGTTTCTCTCATTTGCACTCACCCGTGATCTCGGCAATGGTGACTACACGATGCTCCTCGGTAGAACGCAGTGCCGCGTCGATGACCGCCTGGCAAGCAACGCCCTGCTCGATCTTGGCAGTATACTCATCCTCAATACCCTGCACCAGGTTGATATAGGACTGAGATTGAATAGCATTAAACTCTTCAGGCGGGGTCAGCCACTCGGATTTTTTGGTCTCATTGTCCACAAACAGGATGCTCTGCTCGCCACCTTCGTAGGTGTAGACCAAGCGACCTTTTTCACCATAAACCTCAAATTGAATAATATCGGACACGGTGGTGGCGCAACGGGTCAGGTTAATGGTGCAGCTGACACCGCTTTCCAGCTCGGCAATCATGTTGCACCAGTCATCGGTATCAACCGGCAGAATCTCACCGGTTTCCTCGCTGGGACGTTCTTTGATAATAATGCCGGAATTGGCATACACACTAGTAAACTCCTGACCCCAAAAACGCACAATGTCGATCATGTGAGAACCGAGATCACCCAACACGCCGGACGCTGCACGGGATTTATCAAAGCGCCACTCACGCTTACGACCCGGCCACAAGCCGCTCTCTTTGATACAGCGCACATAAATGTGATACAATTTACCCAGCTTTCCGCCGGAGATCAAGTATTTCACATAACGGGTATAGGGACGGTAGCGCCAGCTTAAGCAGACAAAGGACGGAACCTTCTTTTCTGCAGCTGTCTGCTGCAGATCATAGCTTTCCGCATAGTTCATACCGACAGGTTTTTCCACGCTGAACGGTTTTCCGGCCAGAGCAGCCGCTTTCGCGATCTCGCAGTGAACGGAGTTCCATGTAGCAATGTCGACAGCGTCTACATCCTCACAGGCAATCAGATCACGATAATCTGTGAAGCGGTGATCCATAGGGACTCCGCACTCATCACCCATGCTGTGCAAATGCTCCTCGTTAATGTCACAGACGGCTGTGATCTCATAGCCCGTGCTTTCCAGATAACCGGCAAGGTGCCCGTAGTGTGCTACGCCACCCAACCCTATCATACCAATGCGTACTTTTTCCATAATCTACACCCTTTCTTTTCTATAAAACACCGTCGGCACGGTGTTTGTCACTTGTTAAATATCGCAAGGGATCACCCGATGCGTCTTGCCCGACTCAAAGGCCAGATCAATGATCCGCATTACCCGCTGTACCTCATCCGGTTTTACGGTGAGTTCCGCTCCCTGATCCAACACCTCGTACAGGTTTTTGTAGAAAAATCCGGGATCGGTTTCCGCATCAGGCAAAGGCAGTTCCTCCATAGTATCCGCGGCGCGGGGTGCCAAGGTAATGGACGGGCCCACCAAGGTGCTGGGGATCTCGTCCTCAAATTTGATATCGTTATCGATCAAGTGGTAGATGCGCCCCTCCAGATTCCAATAATCGATCTGGACACTCCCCTTTCTTCCGCACATATACCAAATGGGCAGCATAATAAAGTTGCAGGTGCCGATCTCCACCAGCACCGAAACACCGTCATCAAAGGTCAGGGTTAAGCGGAAATTGTCGTCCACTTCATTTTGGCTGATATACTGAAATTCCGCAAATACAGAGGTGACCTTTCCGGGGAGCATATACAACAACTGGTCGATCAGGTGCACGCCCCAATCGTACAGCATACCACCGCCGTTTACCTTGCGGCGACGCCAGGTGTCAGCGATGCCACGGGAACCCTGCACACGGGATTCAATACGGAATACTTCATCCAGTTGTCGTTCATCGTATATTTTTTTGATAATGCGGAAATCTTTATCCATACGGCGGTTTTGATGTACGGTAAACAGCACCCCGTTTTCACGGGAGCAACCGATCATTTCCTGCAATTCCGCGCTATTCAACGCAACCGGCTTCTCACAGATAACATGCTTTCCCGCTTGCATGGCACGGATCGCCAGTTCTTTATGAAAGTTATTGGGTGTGGCAACCAGCACCACATCCAATCGGGGATCAGCCAAAAACGCATCCAGCTCGGTGTAGGTTTCCAGGCCGTCGCGGTGCGCGTTAGCCAGTCGCTTGCTGTCAATATCGTATGCCGAGAGGAAGCGGATCCCATCCGGTTTGGGTATTCGTTTGTAATGATAACTGCCCATCCCACCATAGCCAATCACACCGACTGTATATGTTTTCATAGGAACGACCTCCCGCAAATATATCTCTACAACCACATTTTATCGAAGCCGTCATGCTTTTTCACTGTAAAAAAACATATAAATATTGTACAAAACAGTCATACCGCTTTTTTTGCCAACAATTCCCCTTGACATCCCGTGTTTTTTTTGCGAAAATTGCAAAAGAAACGAATTTTCGCATACAAAACGCGGGATTTCTAACCATAATTTACCGCATTAATCTTCTTTGATTTTTTAATTTCCCATGCAAATTGTACGATTACGCATAGCACGGAGGGGTTTGTATGCACACGATCTCATACAACGAGTTATGTTCTTTGGAATGTACCGTTACGAACATATCGGCTTTCCACTCTGTCTGGAAGGATTCCGACAGTTTTGACTATGAAACCTTTGGGCGTTCGAAAAATCTGCTCTATTATCAGTGCAAGGGCACTCGTAACTATTACAAGGACGGAAAGTTGCTTTTTGTCCTGCGTCCATCCGATATCCTGTTTATCCCGGACCGTTTTCGATATGCTAC
>JAFVQV010000060.1 GCA_017504645.1 Clostridia bacterium
AGATTCCAAAGAGCAGATCACAGTGATTTTTATAGGCGGTCTCAAAATCAAACAGTCACTGCTCGACTGCTAAAACACTGTGAGGGTTCAGGCACTGCTAAAAATGACGAGAAAATATCTCGTATGTAGTCGCTTCACAAACAAGGGATACCCGCTTTGCGGGTATCCCTTGTTTTTCAAGCATTTATCCCAACAGCACGTCGGTGATCAGCATCACGCAGAACCCCACCAACAGCGCATAGGTAGCGCCGCGTTCGTTTCCGTGGGCATGGGTTTCGGGGATCATCTCGTCACTGATCACATACAGCATGGTGCCGCCCGCAAAGGCCAACGCAAAGGGCAAAATGACCGCGGACACGCTGACCGCAAAATAACCGATGAGCGTTCCCGCCACCTCCACCAAGCCCGTGATCATGGCACAAATAAAGGTGCGCCGCGGCGACACGCCCGCCGCCAGCATGGGTCCGATGATAACCATTCCCTCGGGGATGTTTTGCAGGGCGATACCGCCGGCAATGATCAAGGCTTGGGAGGTATCACCCGACCCAAAGCCCACACCCGCCGCGATGCCCTCGGGCAGATTGTGTATGGCGATGGCGGTGACGAATAACAGCACCTTGCTCAAATTCGTATTGTGGTGCGGCTCACTATCCGCCCCCACCAGCTTGTGCAAATGGGGCACCAGCTTGTCAATCAGGTTCAGGCACAGAGCACCCACAAAAATACCCGCCACGGTGATAAGAAGCCCGTATTCTCCGCCGTAGTCCAACGACGGAAGCACCAGCCCCAGCACGGCGGCGGCCAACATCACCCCTGCCGCGAAGGACAGCACGATATCCGAAAACTTGTGAGAGAGCCGCTTGAAAACAAACCCGATCAGTGCGCCGACCACCGTGGCACCGCCCACGCCCAGCGCCGTCAATAACACCATATCCATATTACAACATCCTTACAGAAACATGCCCACAGCGGATGCTGTGGGCATGCTTGGCTTATTCTTCGCTGAAATTATCCTTGCCCACGCCGCACAGGGGACACTCGAAATCGTCGGGAAGATCCTCAAATTTGGTGCCGGGAGCGATGCCGTGCTCGGGATCGCCGGCAGCCTCGTCGTAGACCCAGCCGCACACATCACAAACGTAAGTTTTCATGGTCATATCCTCCTTTTATATTGAAACAATCAAAGCACCAACGACGGTGCACTGTATACTCTTGCCGCCAGTTCCTGGTTAAGCATGTACAGACTCTTGGGATCGGCACCAAACAACTCCATCTTGGAGATGAGATCGTTGGCGTTAGTCTCCTCCTCGCCCTGCTCCTTGACAAACCAATCGAGGAACTGCATGGTGCGGAAATCCCGCACATCGTAGGCCGCCCCGTAGATATCGTTGATCAGCGAGGTCACGTACTGTTCATGCTCCAACCCCGCCTGCAGCACCGCCATATGACTGTCGAACACCTTATCAGGCTTGGCGATAGCGTCCAACGTCACGGGCATGTTCTCGTTCTGCAGATAGGTGTAGAACAGCATCGCATGATCCCGTTCCTCCTGAGCCTGCACCATATACCAGTTGGCAAAGCCGTCCAGTCCCTTGGCCTTAAAGTAGTTGGAAAAATCCAAATACAGATACGCCGAATAAAATTCCTTGTTGATCTGCTGGTTCAGCAGCTCATGCACTTTCACATCCATCCTATGACACCCTCCTATCAAATGTCCGTTTTCCACAAGCCGTGGAGATTGCAGTAAGCATACACGGCAACGGGTTTTTCGTCTGCCAGCGCAAAGGTCACCACGGGCTCGCCGTCGGCAGCCAAACATTTCCGCTGTCCGCCGCGATCGGTCTGCAGATACACCCACTGAATGCTGTGCTCCTCGGTCATGGGATGGGCTACCGAGCCCACCGAGACCTTGACGAGGTTATCCTCCACTGTTACCACAGGCAGGTGCTTTTCCGCACTGGCCTCCACAGTTCCCGGTTCCAGCTGCTTCATTTTTTGTCCGCAGCACATCATGGGCACACCCGCGTCGTGGATCAGCCCCACAATGTTCCCGCAATGCTCGCAAATGAAAAATCGATTTTCACACATACTTGCTTCCTCCTAAATTTATTGTATTTTTTCAAAATCGGCCGCGCCGTGCTTGCACAAAGGACAGATGAAATCGTCAGGGAGCTCTTCCCCTTCATAAATATATCCGCAAATCTTGCAAACATACCCCTTTTTGCCCTCCGTTTCGGGTTTGGGCTTCACGTGGCTGTGATAGTAGGAGTAGGTCATGGTTTCCTGATCGGAGAGCACCCGTGCCTCGGTCACCGAGCAGATGAACATGCCGTGGGTATCCAGATCCACGTACTGTTCCACCTTGAGGGACATAAACGAATTGATATAACGAGGCAGGAACACTAAGCCGTTATCCGATCGGAGCGGCTCACAGTTGGCAAATTTGTCCACGTTTCGTCCGCTGACAAAGCCGAACGCCTCAAACACCTTAAAGGGCGCATCCACCGTCAGGCAGTTGATGTTCATTTTCCCCGTCTGCTTGATAATATGGTGAGAATAGTTGCTCTTGTTGATGGTCACCGCGATGCGATTGGGGGTGTCGGTGACTTGGGTCACCGTGTTGACGATCAACCCGTTGTCCTTTTTGCCGTCGTGGCAGGTCACCACGTACAGGCCGTAGCCGATATTAAACAGGGCGGACAGATCGTTTTTGTTGGCGGTGGCATCCTGCTGGGCCAGATAGTCCCGGCAC
>JAFVQV010000061.1 GCA_017504645.1 Clostridia bacterium
GACGACGAGGACGATAAAAAAGCGCACAACCCGTTCCGCAGAAAGAAATAACGGGTTTTAAGGAGATAACAGCCATGCAACAGCAGGATTACAACCAAACACTCAACCTTCCCCAAACCGAATTCCCTATGCGTGCGGGTCTGCCCCAGCGCGAGCCGGAATTTTTGGAAAAATGGGAAAAAGACGATATTTACGGCAAGCTTATGGAGAAAAACGAGGGGAAACCCTTGTACGTTCTGCATGACGGCCCGCCCTATGCCAACGGGAACATTCACATTGGTACGGCGCTGAATAAGATCATCAAGGATATGATCGTGCGGTATCGCAATCTGGCGGGGTACAAAGCGCCTTTTGTACCCGGCTTTGATACCCACGGCCTGCCCATCGAGCTGAAAGCCCGCGCCAAAGCGGGGATCGAGAATGCTCTGTCCATGCCGCCCGTTGAACTGCGGGATATCTGCCGCGATTTTGCCTTGCAATATGTGCACGACCAGACCGAGCAGTTCAAGCGTTTGGGTGTGCTGGGCGATTGGGAAAACCCCTATTTGACCTTGAAGCCCGAATTTGAAGCTCGCCAGATCGAAGTGTTCGGTGAGATGGCGACCAAAGGCTACATCTATAAGGGTCTTAAGCCCGTGTACTGGTGTCCCGAATGCCGTACAGCACTGGCGGAGGCAGAGATCGAGTATGCTGAGGATCCCTGCTATTCCGTTTACGTGAAATTTGCCGTCAACGACGACCGTGGCGTGCTGTCTGCAGCGGGCGTGGATGTGAACAAGACCTACTTTGTCATTTGGACCACCACCACTTGGACCCTGCCTGCCAATCTGGCGATTTGTTTGGGTCCCGATTTCACCTATCAGGTGGTCAAATGCGGCGACGAAAACTACATACTCGCCGAAGCCCTCAGGGACGAAACGCTGGCGGCTGCGGGTATCACCGATTTCGAGGTGATCGCCTCCTTTACCGGCCGTCAGCTGGAGCTGATGACCGCCCGTCATCCGTTCCTGGATCGGGATTCGCTCATCATTGTGGGCGATCATGTCACGCTGGAAAGTGGTACCGGTTGCGTTCATACCGCTCCCGGTCACGGCGTAGACGACTTTAATGTCTGCCGCAAATACCCCCAGATCGGTGTAGTGGTGCCCGTGGACAGTGAGGGTAACATGACCGAGGAGGCCGGCGAGATCTGTGCCGGTATGACCACCAACGACGCCAACAAGGCCATTGCCATCCACATGGATAAGACCGGCTCCTTGCTGGCTATGAAGAAGATCGTTCACCAGTATCCCCATTGCTGGCGTTGTAAGCAGCCGGTGCTGTTCCGCGCCACCGATCAATGGTTTTGCTCGGTGGAGAGTTTCAAGGAGGATGCCGTTAAGGCCATCCGTGAGGTCAACTGGATGCCCGCCTGGGGCGAGGAACGCATCGTTTCCATGGTGCGTGAGCGCAGTGACTGGTGTATTTCCCGCCAGCGTCTGTGGGGTGTGCCGATCCCGATCTTCTATTGTGAAGATTGCGGCAAGCCCATCATCGATGGCGACTTTATCAAGGCGGTGTCCGAGCTGTTCCGCAAGGAAGGCTCCAACGGCTGGTATGCCCACGAGGCGGGTGAGATCCTGCCTGCCGATGCCACCTGTCCCCATTGCGGCGGCAAGCATTTTCGCAAGGAAAGCGACATCATGGACGTCTGGTTCGATTCCGGCGTTTCTCATGATGCCGTGCTGAAAGAGCGCAGCGAACTTACTTGGCCTGCTGATCTGTATATGGAGGGTGCCGACCAGTATCGCGGTTGGTTCCAGTCCTCCTTGCTGACCTCTGTTGCCTGCACCGGCAAAGCACCTTACAAAAATGTGCTGACTCACGGCTGGGTGGTGGATGGCGAAGGCAAGGCCATGCACAAATCGTTGGGCAACGCCATCGCTCCCGATGAGGTCATCAACACCTACGGCGCTGAGATTCTGCGCTTGTGGGTGGCGTCGCTGGATTATCGGGTGGACGTGCGCTTATCCAAAGAAATCTTAAAGCAGCTGTCAGAGGCATACCGCAAGGTGCGTAACACCGCTCGCTATATTCTGGGCAACATCCACGATTTCAATCCCGATACCCACAGCGTTTCCGATGATCAGTTGTTTGACATCGACCGTTGGGCACTGATGCGGTTGGATCGTGTGGCGGCGCAGGCACGTGAGGCGTATGATACCTTTGAGTTCCACGATGCGTTCTATGCCATCCATCATTTCTGTGTGGTGGACCTGTCCAACTTCTATCTGGATGTGCTGAAAGACCGCTTGTATGTAGAAAAGGCGGATAGTGTGGCGCGCCGCGCGGCACAGACCGCTATCTACCGTATTCTGAATACACTGACTCGTTTGCTGGCGCCGATTCTGGCCTTTACCTCGGAGGAGATATGGGGCTTTATGCCGCACGGTGCGGCGGACGATGCTCGGTCGGTGCTGCTCAACGAGATCCCGCAGGACGATGCCATGCCCACGGATGCGGTGTTTATGGAAAAATGGGATCGCATTCATGCGCTGCGTGACGATGTGCAGAAGGCACTGGAGATCGCCCGTACCGCTAAGGTTATCGGCGGCTCGCTGGATGCCAAGGTTACCCTGTTCTGTGATGAAGAGGCACTGCCTTTTGTGGAATCCATCAAGGAGCTGTTGCCGTCTGTTCTCATCGTCTCTCAGGTGGAGATCGTGGCCGACGGTCAGGGCGATTATATCGGCGAGTTCGCCGGTGTGTCCGTTACGGTGGCACACGCCGAGGGCGGCAAATGCTGCCGCTGCTGGGCATATAGCGATACCGTGGCAGAGGACGGCGATCATGCCGGCTTGTGCGCCCGCTGCGCGTCTATTCTTGAGTAATCAAAAGCGGGAACGGTTTACCGTTCCCGCTTGCTCATTCTAAGGAGAATGTTCATGTTTCAAGCAATCGTACTGGCGGTGATCGCCGGCTTGGTGGGTCTGGATCAGCTGACAAAGTGGCTGACGGTCACTTACCTGAAGGATGCTCCCGCGACGCTGATCCCCGGCATTTTTGAACTCACCTATGTGGAGAACCGCGGCGCCGCTTTTGGCATGATGCAAGGCGGTCGGTGGTTGTTTGTGGCGTTTACCGCTGTGGTCATGCTGGCACTGCTATGGCTGCTGTTGTTCGGGAAATTCCGTACCCACCGTTTGTTTAACATCAGTATGATATTGGTGGTGGCAGGTGGCATCGGCAATCTGATCGACCGTGTGGCACAGGGCTTTGTAGTGGATATGATCCACATCTTCTGGGAAGCGATAGGGTTTGACTTTCCTGTCTTCAATTTCGCCGATTGCTGTGTGGTGATCGGGTCGGTGATGCTGCTGATCTTTTTCTTCTTCTTTTACGACGAAAATCCGTCCAAACGCCGAACGGTGGTGACGACCGATGGAAACGATCCGTCAAACGGTTGAGTCGGAAGCACAGGGCACACGAGCGGATTGCTATGTGGCCCAGGTGCTGTCGGTTACCCGCTCTGCGGCACAAAAGTGGCTGGATGCAGGACTGGTGATAAAAGAAAACGGAAAAGCACTGGCAAAAAGCGAAAAGCTGTGCGGCGGAGAGGTATTGCTTATCACACCTCCTGATCTTGAACCTTGTGAAGCACTTCCGCAGGATATCCCGCTGAATATCGTGTACGAGGATGACGACCTGTTGGTGGTGAACAAGCCAAAGGGCATGGTGGTGCATCCCGCCGCAGGTAACCCCGACGGCACACTGGTTAACGCTCTCCTGTTTCATTGCGGAAAGAGCTTGTCGGGTATCAACGGAGTGCTCCGTCCCGGCATTGTTCACCGTATTGACAAGGATACCAGCGGATTGCTGATCGTGGCGAAAAACGATGCGGCTCATCAGGCGTTAGCGCAGCAGATCAAGGAGC
>JAFVQV010000062.1 GCA_017504645.1 Clostridia bacterium
ATCCTTGCAAGGCGAAAGGGGGAAAAAGAATGTTCCGGACATATCAGCCTAAAAAGAGACATCGCAAAATGGAACACGGTTTCCGTAAAAGAATGGCAACTGCCAATGGCCGTAAGGTGCTGGCTCGCCGCAGAGCGAAGGGCAGAAAACGTCTCACCTATTAAAAGGAGCCACCTCAGCGTGGCTCTTTTTCATAGCAGGGGCCTTTTTTGAAAGAGAGAACGGATCATGCCGAAATTGTGTGTTCTGAAAGAAAACAAGGAATTTCGAGGCGCCTACTACCGCGGAAAGGCTCTGGTCCATCCGATTTTGATCACCTATGTGCGGAAAAATCGGTACGGTGTGGCGCGAGTAGGCATCACCACCGGCAAAAAGGTGGGCAAGGCGGTGCAGCGTAATCGTTGTCGCCGTATTATCCGTGAGGCGTTCCGACAGCTGCTGCCGGAGGTCAAAAGCGGGTACGATTATGTGTTTGTGGCACGGGCATCCACGGTTTCCAAAACCAGTACCGATGTGCACCGCGTCATGCGCGAACAACTGAAAAAAGCAGGTTTCTTACCATGAAACGATTGTTGATCGGCCTCATTCGATGGTATCAGCGGGCAATCTCCTCACACACCCGACCCGCGTGCCGTTTTTTACCGACCTGCTCGGCATACGCCATCGAAGCGATTGAACGGTTTGGTGCCTTGAAAGGTACCGGACTGGCGGTTTGGCGCATTTTGCGCTGCAACCCGTGGGGTGGGCACGGCTACGATCCCGTGCCTGAAAAGAAAGAAAAAACGCGTTCCCGCCGAAAATAAGCGGCGGAGACTATTCGGAGGATATTATGGGACTTTTCGGAGGTTTGTTTGATCTACTGGCCATTCCGTTGGGGTGGCTGATGGGACTTATCTACAAATTTATCCCTAACTATTTTGTGGCGATCTTTCTGTTCACCTTTGTGGTGCGGGCGGCCTTGTTCCCGTTGTCGCTCAAATCGCAGAAAAATCAGGCGGAGCGTGCCAAGCTGGCTCCCCGTCTGGAGCGTCTGCGCAAAAAATACGGACAGGATCCCAAAAAGCTGCAGGAAAAACAGGCCGCGCTCTATGAAAAAGAGGGTGTGAGCCTTACCGGCGGGTGCATGCCCATGCTGGTGCAGATGCTGGTGCTGTTCGGTATCATTTCGGTCATTTATTCGCCTATCAAGTACCTGACCGATGTGCCTGACGCGGTGGTGACCTCCTCCGTTACCTGCATGACGGGAGAAGGAAAGCTTTCCGAAAAAGAATTTGCAGGCTATTACAAAGAGCTGCGCATGCTGCAGAACCTGGAAAAATACCAGTCAGAGGTAAAAGCCGGTATTGCCGCCATGGAGGGCTACGACGCCGCCAAGGCAGAGATGTATTACGATCACATGCTGGAGATCAAGGATCAGTTCTCGTTCTTTGGTCGCTCACTGCTGGAAAATCCGTGGAACGCCGAAAAGGGCTTTACCGACATCAGCGTTTTGTGGCTGATCCCCCTGATCTCGGGTCTGTCCTCACTGCTGACGAGCTTTATCTCCATGCGGTATACCAAGCAGATGACGGCTGCCGAAGCCCAAGCGGGACAGGGTTGCAGCAATGTGATGATGCTGGTGTGGATGCCCGGTTTCTCGCTGTTTATTGCCTTTACCGTCCCCGGCGGTGTGGGTATTTACTGGATCTGTTCCAACCTGTTAGCGTTGGCGCAGACCGTCATTCTCAACTCCATCTACAACCCTGCCAAAATCCGCGCTCAGGCGGAGATTGAGTATGAGGAGCGCCGCCGTCAGCGTCAGGAGGATAAAAAGCGCTTGGCAGAAGCTCGTGCGCGGGAGCAACGTGCTCTGGCAGCCGAACTGAACGAGCAAAAGGGCAGCGATAAAAAGGGCGGCAAAAAAGCCCCTAAGGCGCAGCCCAAGGCTGAAGAACAGCCTGCCGAGGAAGCGCCTGCAACTGAACAACCGAAAGACGATACTGATCGTCCGGAATAGATAGGAAAGGATAACCGATCGTGCTGAAAGATTTGATTAAAGAAGCAGATACCGTCGAAGCGGCGGTAGAACTCGCTGCTGTGGAACTGAATGTGTCTGTGGAGGAACTGGAGGTAGAGGTCCTTCAGGAGCCCCAGAAAAAGGCTTTTGGTCTGTTTGGCGGAACACCGGCAAAGGTAAAGGTGACCGTCAAGGGTGGTTCTCCCGCCGAGGCCGCGGTGGCATTTCTGAAAAAGGTGCTTGCCACCATGGGCGTTACACAGGTGGAGATCACCGTTAAGGAAGAAAATAACCATTGCACGCTGTCGCTGGAGGGTGAGGACCTGGGCTTCATCATCGGCCGCCGCGGAGAAACGCTGGATGCTCTCCAGTACCTGACCAGTTTGGTCGCCAATCGCGTGGAAAACGCGTACTACCGTGTGTCGCTGGATATCGGCAACTACCGTGAAAAGCGGGAGGGAACGTTGACCTCCCTTGCCCGCCGTCACGCCAACCAGGCGGCGAAAAACGGTCGTAAGACCTCGCTGGAGCCCATGAACCCCTACGAGCGCCGTATCATTCACACCGCGGTACAGCAGGTGGAGGGCGCTACCTCCTGGAGCGTGGGCAGTGAGCCCAACCGCCATGTCATCATCGGGCCCTCCGATGACAACCCTGTGAAAGAAAGAGCGCCCCGCCGCAACGATCGTCGTCGCGGTGAGCGCCGCGAGCGCGGACGCCGCAACGAGAACGGTGAGTACGTCATCGAGCGCCCCGTGCGCGAAGTGCGGCAGTTCGTACCTCGCAGCAATCCCACCGGCGATGCCGCGGATTTTGCTCCTCCGGAGCGTACCCTTTCCGAAAAGGAAAACAGCGCGACCCTGTATGGCCGTATTGATCTGTAAAAAACAACCCGCCTGTGGCAGCACAGGCGGGTTGTTTTTGTGCGCGGGCTATTGAAAAACGGCCGTGTGTTTGGTAAGATGGAAGCGAAACGGAGGTGGAGATACTATGTGGAAGGCTCAATGGATCACCAAGCGCGAAATGGGGGACAACTGCCCCTTGTTTTTGCGGGAATTTACCGTACAAAAAGACCTTAAAAGTGCCGTTTTGCACGCCTCGGCGCGAGGGGTATACGAGATCACCTTAAACGACAGCCGCGTGGGTGATTTTGTGATGGCACCCGGTTGGACGAGTTATCAATATCGTATTCAGTACCAAACCTACGACGTGACCGCGCAGATACAGGCGAAAAACCGTTTGATCATACAGCTGGCGGGCGGTTGGTATCAGCAATCGTTGTTTAAACGATTTGCCGTCATAGCCGAATTGCATTTACAGTACGTGGACGGCACCCAAGAAGTGATCGGTACCGACGACAACTGGCTTGTCGCGGACAGTGGATTGCAATACTGCACCAATTTCGGCGGTATGCGGTTCGATGCGCGGGTGGTGCCGCAGTTTTTGGAGCACGCGGTGGTGTCGGAATATAACGATCGGTCGTGCTTGGTGAAGCAGATCAGCGAACATGTTACCGAGCAGGAACGCTTAAAACCGATTGCGGTTTTGCATACCCCGAAAGGGGAAACGGTGTTGGATTTCGGACAGAATATGGCCGGTGTATTGGAGATCACGGTAGACGCCGAGGACGGCGATAAAGTAGCCTTTTCCTTTGGCGAAGTGCTGGATAAAGACGGAAACTTCTATAACAGAAATTACCGCGCTGCCAAGTCGTTATACGATTACACATGTAAGGCCGGACGGCAGACCTATAAACCGCAGCTGACCTTTTACGGGTTTCGGTATGTGCGGGTGGACAGTTGGCCCTGCGACCTCGACCCGGAGCGGTTTACCGCCATCGTGGTGCACACCGATATGCGGCGAACGGGTTGGATCAACACGTCAAATCCGATGCTGAATCAACTGTTCAGCAACGTGATCTGGGGGCAAAAAGGAAATTATTTGGATTTGCCCACCGATTGTCCGCAACGGGACGAACGGTACGGATGGACGGGAGATGCGCAGGTGTTTATCCGCGCGGCGGCGTACAACTACGATGTGCGCAAATTCTTTTATAAGTGGCTGGGAGATATGGCCCTTGAACAGACCGATGAGGGAATGATTTACAACGTCATCCCTCATCCTTATCCCGATTGGTTGGGATTTAGCCCCGCGTGGGGGGATGCGGTTACTATCTGCCCGTGGCAGTTGTATCTCACTTA
>JAFVQV010000063.1 GCA_017504645.1 Clostridia bacterium
GATTGCTACGACGATCCCGATATGGTACATACGGTGCTTGAAAAGGTAACGGCATTCTTGATCGAGTATGCCAAAGCCTATAAATCCGTAGGGGCAACCGGTGTTTTAATGGCTGAGCCGGTTGCGGGTTTGCTTTCGCCCGCTTTGGAACGGGAATTCTCGTCTCCTTATGTTAAGAAAATCATTGACGCCGTGCAGGACGATGACTTTGTAGTTATCTATCACAATTGCGGTGATAACGTTGCGCAGATGACCGATTCGTTATTATCCTTTGGAGCGGCGGCGTATCATTTTGGCAATTCGGTGGATATGCGAACGATGTTGGATAAATTTCCGAACGACATTCCCGTTATGGGCAATGTGGATCCCGCGGGGGTGCTTCGCTTGGGCACGTCCGACTCAGTGCGCGAAAAAACGCTGGAAATATTGAAAAATTGCTCTTCATATGAAAATTTTGTTGTGTCTTCGGGATGCGATATCCCGCCCATGACACCGTGGGACAATATCGATGCCTTTTTTGACACGGTGAGGGGCTTTTATGACCGATAAGGATGCGTTGTTGAAAGAACTTTCCCAACTTCCGCTGTTACACGGTGCGTTTAAGGCGGCAGTTATCCGCGTGGATGATATGGAATTGGATAAAAGCTTTCGCGATCTGTGTGCCTCAAATGCCTGCGGGCTTTACGGGCAATGTTGGATGTGCCCGCCTGCGGTGGGGGATATTGATCGGCTGATGGAAGAGGTAAGGGCGTACGATTATGCGCTCGTCTATCAAACCGTAGGCGACCTTGAAGACAGCTACGATTTCGAAGGTATGATTCGTGCCAAAAAGGAAAGCTACGTCCTGGCACAATCTATTCGTAAAGCGGTCGATGATTTGCACATTTCAAGAACTTTGCATCTCGGTGCGGGGGGCTGCGGCGTGTGTACGGTGTGCGCCAAGCGTACGAACGAACCGTGCCGACATCCCGAACATGCCATGCCTTCACTGGAAGCATATGGTGTAAACGTCTCTCGTCTTGCCAATGCCGCTGGAATGAACTATACAAACGGGGTTAACACGGTAACCTATTTTGGAACGATACTTTTTTCTGTTTAAGCAGGTGTAGGATATGACGACTGTAAAACTAAACGGAAAAACCATGTCGGTGCCGGTGGGAATATTCTTATCGGAGATTGTCAAAGGCGAAAAGCCCTGCGGCGGGCACGGAAAATGCGGCAAATGCAAGGTAATTGCCAAAGGCCACTTATCATCTCTTACCCAAACGGAGAAAACACTGCTTACACAAGACGAGCTGTTGAGAGGTGTGCGCTTGTCCTGCCTTACGACGGTAACCGGCGACTGTGAGATCATCGCTGTAAAGGATCAAGAAAAGTATCAAACAATGGCGAGCAAGTCGATCTCAAATTTAGAGATCGATCCTATCTTTTCCCAATATGGAATAGCCGTCGATATCGGCACCACGACGCTCGCCGCCCGACTATATGACGTTCACGGTAATATGCTGGCTGAAACGGCACGGCTCAATCCTCAAACCGAATGGGGAGGGGACGTGGTTTCCCGTATAGAAGCGGCACTGGACGGAAAAACACATCATCTCGCAAAAGCCATTCGAACGGCGATCAACGAGATGGTTGCCGAACTTGCCGTTTTGGCCGAAATCAATGCTAAGCGCATCGACGGAATGGTGATAACCGGCAATACAGTCATGCTCTGTTTGCTAACCGAAGAATCGGTAGAAAGTTTGTCGCACGCACCCTTTGAGGGAACACGGTTGTTTGGTGAAAAACTGTCTGCGTCTAATTTGGTACTTTCCAACTTGCTGCCGAACACGCCCGTCTATCTGCCGCCTTGCATTTCCGCCTTTGTCGGCGCGGATATTGTATGCGATTTGCTTACCGTACCGCTATACAAAGACGACGCTCTTATGCTTGTGGATATCGGCACAAACGGAGAAATGGCTTTGTGGAATGGACAAGAATTGTTTGTTTGCTCGACTGCGGCAGGCCCTGCGTTTGAGGGCGTAGGCATCTCTATGGGGATGCGTGGTGTTGCAGGTGCTATCGATAAGGTGACCCTATCGAACGGAGATTTTTGTGCCCACGTGATCAGTGATGCCGAGCCCGTCGGTATATGCGGAAGCGGTGTTATCGATGCTGTCGCCTGTATGTTGGAAGCGGATGTGCTTGATGAAAGCGGATATTTGGAAGAAGACCCGTTTTGTATCTGTGAACCTGTATGCTTTATGCAAAAAGACGTGCGTATGGTTCAACTGGCCAAAAGCGCTATATGTGCCGGTATTGAAACGTTGTTGCACTACGCTGCCGTCTCAGCAGATGTGCTTCAAAGCTTTATGATAGCCGGTGGCTTTAGCATTTATATGGACATGAATAATGCGACACGCATCGGGTTGTTTCCCGATTCCATACCTGTCGACCGCGTACAGGTGTTAGGAAATGGAGCATTGAACGGAGCCGCCAGGTTGCTGCTCAATGGTCGTGACGCTTGTGAGGCTCTGCGCATCGCGCGTGAGGCGCAGGTGGTGGAACTGGCCACCAATGCGATGTTCAAAGAGCGATATGTGCAGAACATGCTGTTTTGAGAGGAGTATTTCTTATGCCAAATCCGATTCGACCAAAGTGGGAATCTTCCATGACCGATCGCGAACGCTTCAACCGCCAGCTCCATTATCAGCCCGTTGACCGTTGTTTTAACATGGAGTTCGGTTACTGGGAAGAAAAATATCACAGTTGGAATATGTTTCTGGAAAATAAGATTATGGGCGATCAAGCGGCGGATGAATTTTTCAGTTTTGATTCTTTCCGTCAGGTAAGCGGTAACATCTGGATCAGCCCGATCTTTGAAGAAAAGGTTGTGGAAGAACGCGGCAACACCGTGATCATGCAAAATCGCGATGGGTTGCTCGCGGAAGTGGCAAAGAACTCGTCGTCCATACCGCGCTATATCAAATCTCCTGTGGAAACGCCCGAAGATTGGGAAAAGATCAAGAACGAGCGGTTTCGCGTTGACGACCCGGCACGTATCGTGGATATCGAAGCGCTGAAAGCGCAATACCCCAATGATCGGGATTATCCGCTGGGTGTGGATTGCGGATCAATGATCGGAAAAATTCGAGATCTGTTAACGGTAGAAGGCCTTGCTTTTGCCTGCGTGGATTATCCCGAAATGGTGGAGGATATGGTGGAGACTGCCTGCCAACTGGTGGAACACTTTTTGGATCAGGTGTTGCCTCATATTCAATTTGATTTTGCAAGCGGTTGGGAGGATATTTGCTGCAATAACGGTCCGCTGGTCAATCTGGATTTCTTTAAAGAGGTAGTAACCCCGCGGTACAAGCGCATCCGCAAAAAACTGGATGCCGCAGGAATCGATATTTGGTATACCGATTGCGACGGTGATGTGCGGCCTATCCTGCCGTATTTGTTGGAAGGCGGCATCAACTGTTTGTTCCCGTTTGAAGTCAACGGTTGCTCTCATCCCGGTGAACTGCTTACGCAGTATGAGGGACAGTTGCGCATTATGGGCGGCGTGGATAAGATGAAAATGATCGCGGGAAAACAAGAGATCAAGGCCTACTTGGAATCGCTTGTTCCTTTCGTGGAGAAAGGTGGATACATTCCGTTCTGCGATCACCGTTGCCCACCGGATGTGACGGAAGAAAATTATCTGTATTACTTGGATTTGAAAAAAGAACTATTTGGCCAGGTTAAACAATAAAAGAGTGAGAACTATGGTTGTAATCTCGTCATAATGAGAGAACATAGGACAGGAAGAGCTTTTAATCAAAAAAATC